>NZ_JBFTNY010000006.1:0-243912 GCF_056397705.1 Variovorax sp. 05L425
TCGGGCAGCGCGCCGATCTCGGGCGTGATCTCGCCGGGCGAGAAGGTGCGCCAGAAGGGCCTGATCTACGCGGCGACGCCGGCCAGCGATTTCATCTGCGGCACGCTGCAATTGGCAGCGGGCATCAACCTGCATGTGTTCACGACCGGCCGCGGCACACCGTACGGACTGGCCGAAGTGCCGGTCATCAAGGTCGCCACGCGCAGCGACCTCGCACGCCGCTGGCACGACCTGATGGACGTCAACGCGGGCCGCATCGCCGACGGTGAGGTGACCATCGAGGACGTAGGCTGGGAACTGTTCCGACTCATGCTCGACGTGGCGAGCGGCAAGAAGAAGACCTGGGCGGAGCAGTGGAAGCTGCACAACGCACTGGTGCTCTTCAATCCCGCGCCCGTGACCTGAACTCAAGTTTGACTCATCGAAAGCCCGCAACCTCCAACAATCGGAACCGCGGCATTCCAACCCCTGGAGACAACATGCAACGCCGCACCCTCATCCAAACCGCCCTCGCCTCGCTCGGCGGGGCCCTTCCGCAACTGCCTGCCTTCGCGCAGGCCCAATGGCCAACCGGGAAGACGATCACCTACCTCGTCCCCTTCCCGGCCGGTGGCACGACCGATGTACTGGGCCGCCTGATCGCACAGAAGCTCGGCCCGGTGCTCGGCACCAACGTCATCGTCGACAACAAGGGCGGCGCCGGCGGCAGTGTCGGCTCCGAGGTCGCCTCGCGCGCCGCGCCCGACGGCTACATGCTGCTGGGCGGCACCATCAGTTCGCACGCCATCAACGTGAGCCTGTATCCGAGGATCGGCTACGACCCGTTGAAGTCCTTCGCGCCGGTGACGCTGATCGGCACCAATCCTGTTGTGCTGGTCGTCAACCAGGCCAGTCCATTCAAGACGCTCAAGGACGTGCTGGCGGCCAGCAAGGCCAAGCCCGGTGGCCTGTCCTCGGCTTCAGCCGGGACGGGCACCTCGCAGCACCTGGCGCTCGAACTCCTGGCGTACAAGTCCGGCGTCAGGTTCACGCACATCCCTTACAAGGGAAGCGGCCCGGCCATCCAGGACGTGATCGGCGGACAGGTCGACATGATGTTCGACACCACGGTGGTCGCCGGCCCACACATCCAGAGCGGCAAGCTGCGCGCGATCGCGGTCACCTCGGCCAAGCGCCTGCCTTCGATGCCGGACGTGCCCACGATCGCCGAATCGGGCATACCCGGGCTCACGGATTTCGAAGTGGTGTCGTGGCAGGCGATCTTCGTGCCGGCCGGCACGCCCGCGCCGATCATCGATCGCCTGCACACCGAGATCCGCAAGATCCTCGCGCAGCCCGACATGCAGGAGAAGCTCAAGAGCTTCGGCATGGAGCCAGCCGACATGACGACTGCGCAGATCGCGGCCTTCCAGAAGGCCGAGGTCGAGAAGTGGGCGCAGGTGATCAAGGCGGCGAATATCAAGGCGGAGTGAACTGCCCCCGAGGGGGCCGCAGGCCGCGTTGGGGGGGCCGGCGCCCGCCTGAGCGCTCGTTAGAATCGCCCACCCATTCGCCAAAAAAGCAGCCTTGTCCGATCGCCTTGCCGTCCTGTCGCAGTATCTGCTCCCCAAGCAAGCGCTGACCACTTTCGCCGGCTGGGTCGCGGGCAACGAACGCGGCGCCGTCACGACCTGGATCATCCGCCGCTTCGTCGCGAAGTACGGCGTCGACATGGGCGAGGCACTCGACAGCGACATCGCGAGCTACCCGAGCTTCAACGACTTCTTCACGCGCGCGCTGAAACCCGGCGCGCGTCCTATCGCGCGGGCCGACCTGGTGTCGCCCGTCGACGGCGCCATCAGCCAGTTCGGCCCGATCGAAGGCGACCAGATCTTCCAGGCCAAAGGCCACAGCTACTCGACCACCGCGCTGGTCGGCGGCGACAAGGCGCTCGCCGCGCAGTTCACGCAGGGCAGTTTCTCCACGCTGTACTTGAGCCCCAAGGACTACCACCGGATCCACATGCCCTGCGACGGCCGCCTGCTGCGGATGATCCATGTGCCTGGCGACCTCTTCTCGGTCAATCCGACCACGGCGCGCGGCGTGCCGGGCCTCTTCGCGCGCAACGAGCGCGTGGTGTGCGTCTTCGAGACGGCACGCGGCCCCTTCGTGCTGGTGCTGGTGGGCGCGACCATCGTCGGCAGCATGGCGACCGCGTGGCACGGCGTGGTGAATCCGCCGCGCAGCGGCGAGGTGCGCGAATGGCACTACGCCGACCAGCAAATCACGCTCCGGCAAGGCGAAGAGATGGGCCGCTTCCTCCTGGGCTCGACCGTCGTGATGCTGTTTCCCGCACCGCCGGTGGTCTTCAATCCGGCATGGGCGCCCGCGCGCCCGATCCGCCTGGGCGAGGCGATGGCCACCTATTCAGATCACGTCGCCTGATGTAGCGAACGGGCCACAGCCCGCATCCGGCTTGCATTCACAGCTATAAAACTTGTAGCAATCGACCTTTCGGGATATAGTCGCCGGCCATTTTGAGTGGTCACGCACCTGTCATAAGAAAAACAGGCGGACATCAGGCCGTCGCGCCCCGAGGAGATGAAGTCGATGAGCAGCAAGGAAAACGCAGCCGTCAGCCAATTGCTCGCGCTGCTGGAAGCTCGCTATGCGCTGCGCGTCCTCTGGGCCCTCCGGGACGGCCATGCGCAGACCTTCCGCCTCTTGCAGGACAGCGTCGGCAGCATCACGCCCAACACGCTCAACACCCGCATCAAGGAATTGCGTGAAGCAGGCCTCGTCAACCACGGCCGCGAGGGCTACAGCCTGACGCTCAGTGGGCAGGATCTGCTCAAGCGGCTTTCCGACCTGCAGGCCTTCGCCGGGAAATGGCAGCAGGGCCAGGTCAAGAAAGTGCCCCCGCCCACCCCCTGAAGGCCCGACCTGCCATCGAGCCCCGGCGGGGGCGGTCCCGGCCTCGTTAAACTGCGCGGTTTCCTTCCACATTCCAAGGAGCGAACCATGCCCACCACCCCCTCCGGCCTCCAGTACGAAGACACCACGGTCGGCGACGGCGCCGAAGCCAAGGCTGGCCATCACGTGCACGTGCACTACACCGGCTGGCTCTACAACGACGGCGTGCAAGGCGCCAAATTCGACTCCAGCCGCGACCGCAACGACCCCTTTGCCTTCTCGCTCGGCGCCGGCCAGGTCATCAAGGGCTGGGACGAAGGCGTCGCCGGTATGAAAATCGGCGGCAAGCGCACGCTGATCATCCCGGCCTCCCTGGGCTACGGTGCGCGCGGCGCAGGCGGCGTCATCCCACCGAACGCCACCCTGAAGTTCGACGTCGAGCTGCTCGACGCGCATTGAGCTGTTTCAGCTCCCCGAAATGCGCCCTCACCGGCGCATTTTTTTGCCTTGAAAACCTTGGCGCCTGGCCCCAGATGCCTGCCTATTGTTTGTTTTCGTTGATTTCCGGCCTGGCCGCCGGCTTTTTTGAGCATGTCAGACCCGCAAAACCCCCAACTGAACCCTGATTCCTTGCAAGGCGAGCCCAGCCCAGAAGAACTGGAAGCCGCGCAAGCTGCGAACGAGGCCGACGCGCTCGCCTCCGCCCAGGCCGAGATCGCCGAGCTCAAGGCAAAGAACGCCGAACTGGCCGACCAGTTCCTGCGCGCCCAAGCCGACGTGCAGAACGCGCGCCGCCGTGCGGACGAAGAAGTCAGCAAGGGCCGCAAGTTCGCGATCGAAGGATTCGCCGAAAGCCTCCTGCCCGTGCTGGACAGCCTTGAAGCCGGACTGACAGTGCAGGACGCGACGATCGAGCATCTGCGCGAAGGCACCGAAGCCACGCTGCGGCAACTCAAGAGCGCGCTGGAGCGCAACAAGGTCATCGAAATCGCCCCCGCGTCCGGCAGCAAGTTCGATCCGCACCTGCACCAGGCGATCTCCGTGGTGCCGGCGCCGGAACAAGCGCCCAACACCATCGTCGGCGTTCTCCAAAAGGGCTACACGATCGCGGACCGCATCCTGCGCCCCGCCCTCGTGACCGTCAGCAGCCCGAGCTGAAAACCCACAAGAAACCCACAGGAAACCCCCGCTTCATCCCTTGAATCGCACCCGGTTATCCACAAGTTCACAACAACCTCATTTCAGATTCCCAGGAGCAACAACATGGCCAAAATCATCGGCATCGACCTCGGCACCACGAACTCGTGCGTGTCGATCATGGAAGGCAACGCCACGCGCGTGATCGAGAACTCTGAAGGCGCCCGTACGACGCCTTCGATCGTGGCCTACCAGGAGGACGGCGAAGTGCTGGTCGGCGCCTCGGCCAAGCGTCAGGCGGTCACCAACCCCAAGAACACCATCTACGCGGTCAAGCGCCTCATCGGCCGCAAGTTCGAAGAAAAAGAAGTCCAGAAGGACATCGACTTGATGCCTTACAGCATCACCAAGGCCGACAACGGCGACGCCTGGGTCGAAGTGCGCGGCAAGAAGCTCGCTCCCCAGCAGATCAGCGCCGAAATCCTGCGCAAGATGAAGAAGACGGCCGAAGACTATCTCGGCGAGACGGTGACCGAAGCGGTCATCACCGTGCCGGCCTACTTCAACGACAGCCAGCGCCAGGCCACCAAGGACGCCGGCCGCATCGCGGGCCTGGACGTCAAGCGCATCATCAACGAGCCAACCGCTGCAGCGCTGGCCTTCGGCCTCGACAAGCACGACAAGGCCGACCGCAAGATTGCCGTGTATGACCTCGGCGGCGGTACCTTCGACATCTCGATCATCGAGATCGCGGACGTTGACGGCGAAAAGCAGTTCGAAGTGCTGTCGACCAACGGCGACACCTTCCTCGGCGGCGAGGACTTCGATCAGCGCATCATCGACTACATCATTTCCGAGTTCAAGAAGGAACAAGGCGTCGACCTGAGCAAGGACGTGCTCGCGCTGCAACGCCTGAAGGAAGCGGCCGAAAAGGCCAAGATCGAACTGTCGAACAGCGCCGCGACGGACATCAACCTGCCCTACATCACGGCCGATGCCTCGGGTCCGAAGCACCTGAACATCAAGCTGACGCGCGCCAAGCTCGAAAGCCTGGTCGACGAACTGATCGAACGCACCATCGCCCCCTGCCGCACCGCCATCAAGGATGCCGGCGTCAGCGTCTCCGACATCAGCGACGTGATCCTGGTCGGCGGCATGACCCGCATGCCCAAGGTGCAGGACAAGGTCAAGGAGTTCTTCGGCAAGGACCCGCGCAAGGACGTGAACCCCGATGAAGCCGTGGCCGTCGGCGCCGCCATCCAGGGCCAGGTGCTCTCGGGCGACCGCAAGGACGTGCTGCTGCTGGACGTGACCCCGCTGTCGCTCGGCATCGAGACCATGGGCGGCGTGATGACCAAGATGATCACGAAGAACACCACGATCCCGACGAAATTCGCGCAGACCTTCTCGACCGCCGAGGACAACCAGCCGGCCGTGACGATCAAGGTGTTCCAGGGCGAGCGTGAGATCGCCTCGGGCAACAAGCTGCTCGGCGAATTCAACCTCGAAGGCATTCCGCCGGCCTCGCGCGGCACGCCGCAGATCGAGGTGAGCTTTGACATCGACGCCAACGGCATCCTGCACGTCGGCGCCAAGGACAAGGGCACCGGCAAGGAAAACAAGATCACCATCAAGGCGAACTCGGGCCTGTCGGAAGACGAGATCCAGAAGATGGTGAAGGACGCCGAACTCAACGCGGCCGAGGACAAGAAGAAGGTCGAACTGGCCCAGGCTCGCAACCAGGGCGAAGCCATGGTTCACAGCGTGAAGAAGTCGCTCGGCGAACACGGCGCAAGCCTGGATGCCGGCGAAAAGGAAAAGATCGAAGCTGCGATCAAGGACGTCGAGGAAGCCCTGAAGGGTGAAGACAAGTCCGCCATCGAGGACAAGACCAACACGCTGATGACCGCCAGCCAGAAACTCGGCGAGAAGATGTACGCTGACGCGCAGGCAGCGGCCGGTGCGGCCGGCGGCGCGGCCGGCGCTGGCCCGGAAGCTGCAAGTGCCCCGGCGGACGACAACGTGGTCGACGCCGAAGTCAAGGAAGTCAAGAAGGGCTGATCTTCATGCCCTGAACCAAGGCTGGACCCGCTGCAAGGTGGGCCAGCCTTTTCCGCTTCCTGACCCTGCTTCCTGACGACGACTCCGCCCGACCCCGATCATGGCCAACAAACGCGACTACTACGAAACCCTCGGCGTTCCCAAGAACGCAAGCGAGGAAGAAATCAAGAAGGCTTATCGCAAGCTTGCGATGAAGCACCACCCTGACCGCAACCACGGGGACTCCAAGGACGCCGAGAACAAGTTCAAGGAGGTCAAGGAAGCCTACGAAATGCTGTCGGACTCGCAGAAGCGCGCCGCCTACGACCAGTACGGCCATGCGGGCGTCGACCCCAACATGCGCGGCGGTCCGGGCGCGGAAGGCTTCGGCGGCTTCGCGGAAGCCTTCGGCGACATCTTCGGGGACGTCTTCGGCCAGCGCGGTGGCCGCCAGGGTGGGCGACAGGTGTACCGTGGGAGCGACCTGAGCTACGCGATGGAAGTCACGCTCGAGGAGGCGGCCGACGGCAAGGACGCCCAGATCCGCATACCCAGCTGGGACGACTGCGGCACCTGCAAGGGCACGGGCGCGAAACCCGGTACCAAGCCGATCACCTGCACGACCTGTCACGGCCAAGGCGCCGTCCAGATGCGCCAGGGCTTCTTCAGCGTGCAGCAGACCTGCCCGACCTGCCATGGCTCGGGCAAGATCATCCCGGAACCGTGCATCACCTGTCACGGCCAGGGAAAGATCAAGAACAACAAGACGCTGGAAGTGAAGATCCCGGCCGGCATCGACGACGGCATGCGCATCCGCAGCACCGGCAACGGCGAACCCGGCACCAACGGCGGCCCGCCCGGCGACCTCTATATAGAGATACGTCTCAAGAAGCACGACCTGTTCGAGCGCGACGGCGACGACCTGCACTGCGTGGTGCCGGTCAGCATCACCACGGCCGCGCTCGGCGGCGAGATCAGCGTGCCGACGCTCAAGGGCCCGGCGGCGATCGATATTCCTGACGGCACGCAAAGCGGCAAGCAGTTCCGCCTGCGCGGCAAGGGCATCAAGGGCGTGCGGTCGAGCTACCCCGGCGACCTGTATTGCCACGTCCGCGTCGAAACCCCAGTCAAGCTCACCGAGCACCAGCGCAAATTGCTGAAGGAACTGGACGAGTCGCTCAAGAAGGGCGGCGAAAAGCACAGCCCGACCGACAAGGGTTGGTTCGACAAGGCCAAGGAATTCTTTAGCTGAATGTGGCTCGCCCCCAGGTTGGCTCACTTCGTGTAGCCGCCCACCCCCTACCGGGGGCAACACCAGCGGCCCGGCGGAGCCGGTTCCGCGGTGTTTCACGAAAGGGGCCGGGCTTCGCTGGGCGGCAACTACGGCGGAGGTGGGGTGAATTCGAAGCCTCCTTGCGCACGGAGACAGCGTGATCTTGGGCCTGCGATCAGTTCGACGAAGCGGCGTGCAAGGTCTGGCTGGCGCGTGTTCGTGCTGACGGCGGCGGTGTAGATCGTGGTCAGCTCGAAAGCCGCGGGCAGTGGGCCCACGAGCGCGATACCGGGCGTGTAGTTGATCTCCGTGATCTGCGTGCAGCCGATGGCGCCGGGCGTCGGGTCGGCCGCCATTTCCCTCATGGCGGTGGCGCCGTTCGGGAAGGTGCGCAGGCGCGACGCCACCGCCGCAGCAATCTCGAGCTTTTCCAGGATGGCTGCGAAATGGATGCCGGCGGTCGAACGCAGCGCATCCGGAAAATAGATCGCCCTTGCGGCAAGCAAGCTGGCCCTGAGCGCTTCGGGCGTCGCGATATCCGGCCGCGGCTCACCCTCACGGACTGCGATCCCGGTGCGAACGCGGCCCAGCGAAGACTCCGAACTCCGCACGAGGCGCCCTTCGGCCTGCAAATCGGCAATCATGGCGGCGGTGACGACCATGACGTCGCAAGGCTCGCCCGCGAGGAGCGCTTCCTTCATCGCGCCGACAGCGCCGAAACGGCCCTCGATCTTGGCGCCGGTCAGTTCCAGGAACACCCCTTGCAAAGCCTTCACCAGACCTTGCGCGGCGCCCGCGCACAGAATGTTCATTGGTCCGCCTTGGCGCCCGAGATCTTGACGATCCGCGCCCATTTGTCGATGTCCTGGCTCACGTAACGCGTGAAGTCGGCGACGTTCATCGGCATGGGTGTAGCGCCTTGCGCTTTCCAGGCGCGAATCACTTCGGGATTCGACGCGATCTTCTGCACTTCGGCGTTCAATCGGTCGACGATGGCCGTAGGCGTGCCCTTCGGCGCCATCAGGCCGAGCCAGATCGTGGCTTCATATTTGGGCACGCCGGCTTCGTCCACCGTCGGAACATCGGGCATGACCGCCGAACGCGCCAAGCCGGTGGTCGCCATTGCCTTGACCCGGCCGCCCCGCACGTGCTCCGTCATGGTCGGCACGGCGTCGAACATCATGTCGACCTGACCACCCAGGATGTCGGTGCGCGCGCCGGCGCTGCCCCGGTAGGGGATGTGGAGGATCGACACGCCCGCCATCGCCTTGAAGAGTTCGCCCGCCAGGTGATAGGGCGTGCCCGGGCCGGAGGACGCATAGGTCAGCGCACCGGGCTTCGCCTTGGCGAGCTTGATCAACTCACCCAGGTTGTTCACCGGCAAGCCGCTGCGCGTCACAAGCACGAGGTCGGAGGAATTGATGGCGGCGATCGGCACGAAGTCGCGCATCAATTGGTAAGGCTTGTTCGGAATGAGCGACTCGTTGACCGTATGCGCATTCGACATCAGGAGCAGCGTGTAGCCGTCCGGCGCGCTCTTGGCAACCACGTCGGTGCCGATGACGGATCCGGCACCGGGCCGGTCATCCACCACGAAACCCTGACCCAGCGCCTCCCCCAGCCGCACTGCGACGAAGCGCGCATAGACATCGGCCGGGCCGCCGGCGGCGAACGGCACGATGATCCGCACCGGCCGCGACGGGTAGTCCTGGGCATGGGCCGCCACACACGGCACCGCCGCAATCAGCGCCGCAGCCCACCAACGCGCCTTCAGACGCAGACATCGGGTCCACAGTGTCTTCACGGTTGTCTCCAGGTGGAGGGCGATCCGCCGTTTCGGTCACTCTCGGATTTGGTATTGATTGGTATGCTGCCACGCCAATGCAAACCAATATACCGATGGGGCCGCGTCGGGTCAATGCGAGGGCGGGTTTTCCGCAACGCCCGCCGGCGCGCGCTCAGTAGCCGAGCAGGTTGCGCCGCACGTGGACCAGGTGGCCGAGGCACAGTTCGCTGGCACGCGTGGCGTCACGGTCCTTCAAGGCCGCGACCAGATCGCGGTGCTCACGCTGATAGGCCAGCCGGCGTTCGGGCGTGGCGCTGCGGCGCTTTAACATGCCCCATTCGCTTTGCGCGCGGACTTCGTTCATGCGCTGGAAGACGGTGGAGATGAAGGCGTTGTGCGCGGCGTCGGCGATCGCCTCGTGCAGCTTGCCGTCCCACAATTCGAACTCCTCGATGGTCGCTGCCGCCTCGCCTCTTTCGCAGCAGTTGTCCATTCTGTCGAAGTCGGCCACGGTCGCGTTGCCGATCACCATCGCGATGATGGCGGGTTCGAGCACCAGGCGGGCGCTCATCAGTTCGGCCGGACTGGTTGCCAGCGGTGACTCGCCACTGGTGATCTCGGCCAAGGCGCGTCCCACTTCGTCGCTGACATAGGTCCCGCTGCCCACCGTCTGCGTGATCAGGCCCCTGCCTTTCAGGTCCGCCAGAACCCGGCGCACGGTCGAACGACTGAGCCCGTACTGGCCGCTGAACTCCCGCTCGGTCGGCAGGCGATGGCCGGCCCGCCACGTCCGTGACTTCAGGTTCTCGAGAATCGCTTCCCGGAGGGTCAGGGCACTGTGCACGATCGCGAATTCGTTGGGTTGATGGGGGCGCTCCGATCGTAACAACCTCGGCGCGGGCCGGGCTCTATTGTGAACTTGGTATTCGATTGGTAGCATTTGGTCGCCATCGAGGAGTTCATTTTGCGCATTGCCACCTACCAATATCAAGGCCAACGGCACGTCGGCCTCGTTTCGGACGATCAAATGACGATCGCACCGCTTCAACTCGACGCCTCCCAGGTCCATCGCGGCGCGCTGTCGCTTATCGAAGCGCAGGCGTCAGGCGGTTCCGGATTGCCACCGACCGGCAAAGCAATACCGCTGCGCGAGGTCAAGCTGGAAGCGCCGCTGCCGATGCCGCGCCGCAACATCTTTTGCGTGGGCCGCAACTACCACGCGCATGCCAAGGAGTTGTCGGGCTCGGTTTTCAAGAACAGCGCGGCCAGCGTCGACGCCTGGCCCATCGTCTTCACCAAGGTGCCCGAGTGCGTGATCGGACCCAATGACGAGGTGCAGTTGCCCGGCGAGGCCATTTCCGCGCAGATCGACTACGAAGCCGAACTTGCCGTGGTGATCGGCAAGAGCGGCCGCAACATCTCACGGGACGCGGCGATGTCGCACGTGTTCGGCTACACCATCGTCAACGACGTCACGGCGCGCGATGTGCAGATGCGGCACCAGCAGTGGGACCTGGGCAAGTCGTTCGACACCTTCTGCCCGATGGGGCCCTGGATTGTGACTACCGACGAACTCGACGGCACTCGCACCCGCGTGCGTTGCTGGGTCAACGGCGAAATGCGGCAGGACGGACAGACCACCGACCTGATCTTCGACATCCCCACGCTGATCGAAACCTGCTCGCGCGGCATCACGTTGCACGCGGGCGACGTGATCGCGACCGGGACCCCGGCCGGCGTCGGCATGGGTTTGACGCCGCCGAAGTACCTCAAGTCCGGCGACGTCGTCCGCATCGAAATCGACGGCCTGGGCGTGCTGGAGAACCGGTTCGCCTGAAATCGCACAGATCGCACACCAAGAACACGATGGAGACAACAACCATGTACCCCTCACGACGCGCGCTGCTGGGCGCCGCGCTGATCACCGTCGCCACGGGCGCGCTCGCGCAAGGCGCGTGGCCCGAAAAGCCGATCACGATGATCGTGCCCTTTCCGCCGGGCGGCGTTGCCGACACTGTGGCGCGGCCGGTGGCCGAAGCCATGTCCCGCGAACTCAAGCAACCGGTCATCGTCGAGAACAGGGCGGGCGCCGGAGGCGCCGTCGGCATCGGCTTCGTGGCGCGCGCGCCGGCCGACGGTTACACCGTGCTGATGAGCCTTTCGTCGATCTCCATCCTTCCGGAGGCCGACGCGATTCTGGACCGCAAGCCCGCGTATCAGATGAACCAGTTCAAGCCGATCGCCCGCTTCACGGCCGATCCGACGGTGCTGGTCGTGCGCGCGGATGCGCCGTGGAAGACGCTGGCCGACTTCGTTGCCGACGCGCGCGCCAAGCCCGGCACTTACAACTACGGGAGTTCAGGCAACTACGGCACCATGCATGTGCCCATGGAGATGCTGAAGAACGCAGCGGGCTTTCGCATGACGCACATTCCTTACACCGGTGCGGGCCCGGCGGTCGTTGCGCTTCTCGGAGGTCAGGTTGATGCGGTTGCGAGCGGGCCGTCGACCGTGGTGCAGCAGATCAAGGGCGGCAGGCTGCGCGCCCTGGCGCACTGGGGCGATCGGCCGCTGGCCGCGCTTCCCGAGGTGCCGAGCCTCGAACAGGCCGGATACAAGGTGAAGTTCGCGCAGTGGTCGGGGCTCTTCGTTCCTGCGGGAACGCCCGACGACATCGTCCGCAGGCTCCGTGCCGTGTCGGCCAAAGTCGCGGCAGACCCTGCCGTGGCGCAGGTGATCGAGAAGGCAGGCAGCCCCCTGGCCTATCTTGATGCACCGGAGTTCCAGGCCTACTGGAACGCGGACGCAAGCGCCATGACCGAAGCCGTCCGAAAAATCGGCAAGGTCGAATGACCCGCGCGAAATCGATGCAAAAAGGCGGCCCGACGGCCGCCTTTTTGTTGTGCGCCGGCCGTCTTTCGAATATTGATGAGCGATTGTCGCCACTTCGGCGTTTATTCGTACGCCAGCAGCACGGCCCGAACGTTGCTAATGAAAATAGATCTTCAAGAAATATGGAAAGCACCGACAGACGCACGCGACGAAACCGGACAGGTTACGCTGCTGATCGTGCGTCAACATGTTGTGCGACACGACCATCACGTGCACTCGGATTTGTGATTGATCGAGCGTCGCGCAACTTTTCCGCTGAACTTTCGAACTTCGTTGTGGTTCTTATCCGAAAAGCAATTTGCTGGACGCGTTCTTTGTTCTATGCTTTGAGCAAGTTCCTGCTTGAGGAGTTAATCCAAAGCGTGCACACATCACCTGGCACCATTCCTGCGAACGATGCAACGTGTGCAGCACGGAGACTCCGGGCAGCGCCCCGCTGACTCGATGGAGGTGTCTATGGATGTCATCAGTAACTTCGCCGCTCGTTACGAGCGTACGCGCGAAGAGGTCCTGTCCCTGCAGGAATATCTTGAGATCTGCAAGCGGGAGCCCATGGCGTATGCCACTGCGGCCGAGCGCATGCTCGAAGCCATCGGCGAGCCCGAACTGGTGGACACGCGAAACGACCCTCGCCTGTCGCGAATCTTCGCGAACAAGGTCATCAAGATATACCCGGCGTTCCGCGAGTTCTACGGCATGGAAGACTCTATCGAACAGGTGGTGTCGTACTTCCGGCACGGCGCGCAGGGCCTCGAGGAAAAGAAGCAGATCCTCTATCTGCTCGGCCCGGTCGGTGGCGGCAAGAGCTCCATCGCCGAGCGCCTCAAGCAGCTCATGGAGCACGTGCCCTTCTATTCGATCAAGGGTTCGCCGGTGAACGAATCGCCGCTCGGTCTCTTCGACGCGACGGAAGACGGCGAGATCCTCGAGAAGGAATACGGCATCCCTCGCCGCTACCTGCAGCGCATCCTCTCGCCCTGGGCTGTGAAACGCCTCGAAGAGTACGGCGGCGATATCCGCAAGTTCCAGGTGGTCAAGCGCTACCCGTCGGTGCTGCGGCAGATCGCGGTTGCCAAGACCGAGCCCGGCGACGAGAACAACCAGGACATCTCGTCACTGGTCGGCAAGATCGACATCCGCAAACTCGAGGACTACGCGCAGGACGATCCTGACGCCTACGCCTACTCCGGCGGCCTGTGCCTCGCCAACCAGGGCCTGCTCGAGTTCGTCGAAATGTTCAAGGCGCCCATCAAGGTGCTGCATCCGCTGCTGACGGCCACCCAGGAAGGCAACTTCAAGGGCACCGAAGGCTTCGGCGCGATTCCTTTCGACGGCATCGTGCTCGCGCACAGCAACGAGAGCGAGTGGAAGGCGTTCCGAAACAACAAGAACAACGAGGCTTTCCTCGACCGCATCTACATCGTCAAGGTGCCGTACTGCCTGCGCGTGTCCGAGGAAATCAAGATCTACGAGAAGCTGGTGCGCAACTCGTCGCTGGCACATGCGCCATGCGCCCCCGGAACGCTGCGCATGATGGCCCAGTTCTCGGTGCTGACGCGTCTCAAGGAGCCCGAGAACTCCAGCATCTTCAGCAAGATGCAGGTCTACGACGGCGACAATCTGAAGGACACCGACCCCAAGGCCAAGTCCATCCAGGAGTACCGCGACTACGCCGGTGTCGACGAAGGCATGAGCGGCACCTCGACGCGCTTCGCGTTCAAGATCATCTCCAAGGTCTTCAACTTCGACAGCAGCGAGGTGGCCGCCAATCCGGTGCATCTGATGTATGTGCTGGAGCAGCAGATCGAACGCGAGCAGTTCGCGCCCGAGACCGAGCAGAAGTACCTGTCCTACATCAAGGAGCTGATGGCCCCGCGCTACGCGGAATTCATCGGCAAGGAGATCCAGACGGCGTACCTCGAAAGCTACTCGGAGTACGGCCAGAACATCTTCGATCGCTACGTCACTTACGCCGACTACTGGATCCAGGACCAGGAGTACCGCGACCAGGACACCGGCGAAGTCTTCGACCGAGGTTCGCTCAACGCCGAGCTGGAAAAGATCGAGAAGCCCGCGGGCATCAGCAACCCGAAGGACTTCCGAAACGAAATCGTCAACTTCGTGCTGCGCGCGCGCGCCGGCAATGCAGGCAAGAACCCGCTGTGGACCAGCTACGAGAAGCTTCGCACCGTGATCGAGAAGAAGATGTTCTCGAACACCGAAGAGCTTCTGCCGGTCATCAGCTTCAATGCCAAGAGCAGCGCCGACGAGCTCAAGAAGCACGAGGATTTCGTCAATCGCATGGTGCAGAAGGGCTACACCGCCAAGCAGGTGCGTCTGCTGTGCGAATGGTATTTGCGCGTACGCAAGAGTTCATGATGAGTTGAAGAAGGAGGTCAGGCCGTGGCCATGCTGCAGCAGATCATCGACCGCCGGTTGTCGGGCAAGAACAAGTCCATTGGCAACCGCGAGCGTTTCCTGCGGCGCTATCGCGAGCAGATCGGCGAAGCCGTGCGTCGCGCGGTCAGCGGCCGTGGCATCCGGGACCTCGAACAGGGCGAGGACATCACGCTGCCCAAGCGCGACGTGTCGGAGCCCGTGTTCGGACACGGCCAGGGCGGCGACCGCGAGTACGTGCATCCAGGCAATCGCGAGTACGTGAAGGGTGACCGCATCGAACGCCCGCAGGGCGGCGGTGGCTCGGGCAGCGGCTCGCAAGCCGGCGACGGCGAGGGTGGCGAGGACGATTTCGTCTTCCGCCTGACGAAGGAAGAGTTCATGCGGGTCTTCTTCGAGGACCTCGCCCTGCCCCACCTGATCCGCACGCAACTGGCCGAAGTGCCCGAGTGGAAGAGCCACCGCGCCGGCTTCGTCAGTGACGGCAACCCGAGCAACCTGCACGTCGTGCGTTCGATGCGCGGCGCCCTTGCGCGGCGCATCGCGCTCGGCGGCGACTCGCGGCGCGAGATTCGCGAACTCGAGGCCCACCTGCTGCATCTGCAACGCAGCCCGCGCGTTTCGGACGCGCTGATACAGCGTGAGATCCGCGAAACCGAGGCCAAGCTCGAAGAGTTGCGCAGCAAGGCCAAGCACGTGCCCTTCCTCGATCCGATCGACCTGCGCTACCGCAATCGAGTGCGTGTGCCGGTTCCTTCCGCCAAGGCGGTGATGTTCTGCCTGATGGACGTCTCGGGTTCGATGGACGAGGCGCGCAAGGACATGTCCAAGCGCTTCTTCATGCTGCTCTACATGTTCCTGACGCGGCACTACGAGAAGATCGACCTCGTCTTCATCCGCCACCACACGCAGGCCGCCGAAGTCACGGAGGAAGAGTTCTTCCATGCCACCGAAACCGGCGGCACGGTGGTCTCGAGCGCGCTGACCCTGATGCTCGATATCGTGCGCGCGCGCTATCCCAGCACCGAATGGAACATCTATGGCGCACAGGCAAGCGACGGCGACAACTGGCACCAGGACAGCGGCCGTTGCCGCGAACTGCTGAGCGAGCACCTGCTGCCGCTCGTGCGCTACTACGCTTATGTTCAGGTGGCCGAGGCCGAGCAGAACATGTGGGAGGAATACACCCAGCTGCTCGAATCCCACAAGAACTTCGCGATGCGCAAGGTGGCCGACGCGCAAGACATCTATCCGGTGTTCCGCGAACTGTTCAAGAAAGAGAGAGGAACGGCGTGAACGACAAGACACGAACGCCCTTGCCCAGCCCGTCGGACTGGACTTTCGAGCTGATCGAGCAATACCACGGCGAGATCGCCCGGATCGCTCGCGGCTACAAGCTGGACACCTACCCCAACCAGCTCGAGATCATCACGGCCGAGCAGATGATGGACGCCTACGCCTCGGTCGGCATGCCGGTCATCTACCGCCACTGGTCGTACGGCAAGCAGTTCATCGCGACCGAAAAGAACTACCGCCGCGGCCACATGGGCCTGGCCTACGAGATCGTCATCAATTCGGACCCCTGCATCGCCTACCTGATGGAAGAAAACACCATGGCGATGCAGGCCCTGGTGATCGCCCACGCCGCCTACGGCCACAACAGCTTCTTCAAGGGCAACTACCTCTTCAAGATGTGGACGGATGCCTCGTCCATCATCGACTACCTCGTCTACGCCCGCAAGTTCATCAGCGAGTGCGAGGAGCGCCACGGCGTGTCGTCCGTCGAAGACCTGCTCGACTCCTGCCACGCCCTGATGAATCACGGCGTCGACCGCTACCGCCGCCCGCAAAGACTGTCGCTCAGCCAGGAACAGGTGCGCCGCGAGGAGCGCGAGCATCACCTCCAGCAACAAGTCAACGACCTGTGGCGCACGCTGCCCAAGCGCGCCGGCCGCAGCGCCGAGGAAGATGAAGCGGCCAAGCGCTTTCCCGCCGAGCCGCAGGAGAATCTGCTCTATTTCATCGAGAAAAATGCACCATTGTTGGAACCCTGGCAACGCGAAGTGGTGCGTATCGTGCGCAAAATCGGGCAGTACTTCTATCCGCAGCGCCAGACACAGGTGATGAACGAGGGCTGGGCGACCTTCTGGCACTACACCCTGCTCAACACCCTCTACGACGAAGGCCTGCTGGCCGACGGCTTCATGATCGAATGGCTGCAGTCGCACACCAACGTCGTGTTCCAGCCGCCGATCGGCCATCGCGCCTACAGCGGCATCAATCCTTACGCGCTTGGATTCGCGATGTATACGGATTTGCGGCGCATCTGCGAAAAGCCGACCGAGGAGGACAAGCGCTGGTTCCCCGACCTCGCGGGTTCCGACTGGMAGACCTCGCTCGACTACGCGATGCGCAATTTCAAGGACGAGAGTTTCATCGGCCAATTCCTGTCGCCCAAGCTGATGCGGGATTTCCGCTTTTTCGCGGTGAGCGACAAGGAAAGCGAATCCGAACTCGAAGTCTCGGCCATCCACGACGACAGCGGCTACCGGCAACTGCGCGAATCGCTGTCACGGCAGTACGACCTGAATCACCGCGAGCCCAACATCCAGGTGTGGAGCGTCAACCTGCGCGGTGACCGTTCCCTCACGCTTCGCCACACGCAGCACAACAACCGCCCGCTCCACGATGACTCGCAAGAGGTGCTCAAGCATGTCGCGCGGCTGTGGGGCTTCGATGTGCACCTCGAAAGCGTGGACACCCAGGGGCGCATCAGCCACCGGAAGGTGTCGGGACCGCAGGCGTCCTAGCTGGCGGCGGCATTATTCGGGAGACACCGCGGAACCGGCTCTGCCGGGCCGCTGGTGTTGCCCCCGGCAGGGGGTGGGTGGCTACACGAAGTGAGCAAGCCTGGGGGGGAGCCCCATTTCTGCGCGGGCTTTCAGGGCCAGTTCGCGCGCGTGGCAACCCTCGATGTGGTCGTTCACCAGCCCCATCGCCTGCATGAAGGCATAGACGGTCGTCGGGCCGACAAAGCTCCAGCCTCGCTTCTTCAGATCCTTGGACATGGCCACCGATTCGGGCGAAGTCGTCATCGCTCGCAGCGCCTCGTGCGTGATGCGCTTCGGCCGCGTCGCGACTTCGGGTTCGAAACGCCACGCATAGGCCGCGAGCGAGCCGAATTCCTCCCGCAGTTCGATCACGCGCTTGGCATTGTTGATGGCAGATTCGATCTTGCCCCGATGCCGCACGATGCCCGCGTCGGCGAGCAGGCGTTCAATGTCCTTCGCGCCGAAGCGCGCCACGCGCTCGGCATCGAACTGCGCGAAGCCGCGCCTGAAGGCCTCGCGCTTGTTGAGGATCGTCAGCCAGCTCAGCCCCGCCTGGAAGCCTTCGAGACACAGCTTCTCGAAAAGCCGCCGGTCGTCCGTGACCGGAAAACCCCATTCGCTGTCGTGGTAGTCCTGGTAGGCCTGCGTCGATTCGCACCAACGGCAGCGCAAGGTGCCGTCGGAGGCTTCGAAAAGCCCTGCGTGCCCCGTCATCAGGCGGCCGGGCTCACACGCAGCAACGCCTCGATCGCGAGCGGGTAGCCCTTCACGCCGAACCCGACGATGATCCCGCGCGCCGCCGGCGAGATGTAGGAGTGATGCCGGAATTCCTCGCGCGCATGCACGTTCGAGATGTGCAGTTCGACGAGCGGCACGCTCGCGCCCTTGATCGCATCGTGCAACGCGACCGAAGTGTGCGTGTAGGCGCCCGGGTTCATCACGACGCCGAGCATGCGACCGGCCGCGACCTCGCGTCCGGCCTCGTGGATCCAGTCGATCAGCATGCCTTCGTGGTTGGACTGGCGGCACTCGATTTCCACACCGAGCTTCGCGCCTGCCTCCTGGCACATCCGCTCGACGTCGGCGAGCGTCTCGTACCCGTACTGGGCGGGCTCACGTGTTCCGAGCAGGTTGAGATTGGGACCGTTGAGGACAAGGATCTTTTTCATGGTCCGTTTTTATCAGGTGTCGCACCGCACTACCACTGGCTCCGGCCCTTGGATCCGCGGTAAAACACGCCATGCTGAAAACAATGGATCCGCTGCTCGGCCCCGATTTGCTGCATGCGCTGGCCGCGATGGGCCACGGCGACGAGATCGCCATTGTCGACGCCAACTTTCCCGCGGCGGCTTGCGCGCGAAGGTTGGTGCGCATGGACGGCTGCGCCGCGGTGCCGGTGGTGGAGGCGGTGCTGAGCGTGTTGCCGGTGGACGACTTCGTCGACGCGCCGATCGCCACCATGGCGGTGGTCGGATCGCCGGAGGAAGTGCCGGAGATCGTGTGGGAGTTTCAGGCGTCGGCGGAGCGGGCCGAAGGCCGCACCCTTCGCGCCGAAGCGTTGCCGCGCGAAACTTTCTACGCCCGCGCCCGCGAAGCCTTCGTGATCGTGCAGACGGGTGAAACACGCTTATACGGCAACGTGCTGTTACGCAAGGGCGTCGTGCGCCCGGAGCTGTCCACATGACAAGCAATCCCGTTCTGGACCGGTTGCAGGGCCCGCTGCGGCTCGGCCTCGGCGGCGCACCGCTGGGCAATCTGTATGCGCCGCTCGCCGACGACGAGGCCCAACGCACGATCGAGCAGGCCTGGCAACTCGGCGTACGCTACTTCGATACCGCGCCGCTCTACGGTCACGGATTGAGCGAAGTGCGACTCGGCTGTTTCCTGCAACACCAGCCGCGCGAGAGCTTCGTGCTGTCGACCAAGGTGGGACGGCTGCTCCAGGCCGATCCCGACTCGCCCGCGGAGCGCGACGGCTATGTGCGCGGCCTGCCCTTCGCGCCGCGCTTCGACTACGGATTCGACGGCGCCATGCGGTCGATCGAAGACAGCCTGCAACGGCTGCATCTCGACCGGATCGACATCGCTTTCATCCACGATATCGACCGGCACACGCATGGCGACGCACAGCCCGCGCGATTCCGGGAAGCCATGGACGGCGCGTACCGCGCGTTGCACCGACTGCGCAGCGAAGGCGTGCTCGGCGCGATCGGCATCGGCGTCAACGAATGGGAAGCCTGCCGCGACGCGCTGGCCGAAGGCGATTTCGACTGCCTGATGCTCGCAGGCCGCTACACGCTGCTCGACACCTCCGCCGCCCGCGAACTGATCCCGCTGTGCACCGCGAAGGGCGTCAAGCTGATCCTCGCGGGCGTCTTCAATTCGGGCATTCTCGCCAGTGGTGCGACACCGCAAGCCCACTACGACTACCGGCCCGCGGCGTCCGAGATTCGCGAACGGGTCGTGCGCATGTCGCAGATCTGCGACGGCTTCGGCGTGCCCCTGGCTGCTGCAGCCTTGCAATTCGCGCTTGCCTGCCCCTGCGCGGCAGCGGTCGTCGTGGGCGCGCGCAGCCCGGGCGAGATCACGCAAAGTGTTCAATACCGCGACATACCGATCCCCACCCCGCTGTGGGAAGCCCTTGTGCGCGAGGGCCTGCTGGACGCGGCACGGCCTTGAGCGCCATGCGCATCGACGCACACCAGCATTACTGGTCACCGGCCTACAGCGACTACGGGTGGCTGGAAGACACGCCTGCGCTGCACGCGATCCATCGCGACTTCGCACCGGCCGACCTGTTGCCGCTCCTCGATCGCGCGGGCATCGACGGCACGGTGCTGGTGCAGGCAGCGCCGACCGAGGCCGAAACGTGGCGCCTCCTCACGCTGGCAGCGGACCCGGCCAGCCGTGTGCGCGCGGTCGTGGGCTGGACCGATCTTGCGGCACCCGACGCGCCCCTGCGCATCCGCCGGCTTGCGCAAGCCCCCTTGCTCAAGGGACTGCGCCCGATGCTCCAGGACCTGCCGGACACGCAATGGATTCTCGACACGCGACTCGAACCCGCGATCGGGACGATGACCGAGCTTGGCTTGCGTCTCGATCTGCTGATCAAGGCGCAGCAGATCGAAACCGCGCTGACGTTCGCGCAACGGCATCCCGAGTTGCCCATGGTGATCGACCACGCCGCCAAGCCCGATATCGCGCACGGACAGTTCGAGCCGTGGGCCAGCAGGATGGCGGAATTCGCGCGTTCCACCAACGTGCACTGCAAGCTCTCGGGCCTCGCCACCGAGGCTGCGCCTGGCTGGGACGCGGCCGCCTTGCGACCGTACGTCGATCACCTGTTTCAGCATTTCGGCCCCTCACGTCTGATGTGGGGCAGCGACTGGCCCGTGTTGAATCTCGCCGGCACCTACGAACAATGGGTGAGCGCCGGCCGAGAGTTGGTGAACGCGCTTTCGCCTTCCGAGCAGGATGCGATCATGGGCGCGAATGCGGCCAGGTTCTATGGCATAAAGTGACGCATCGGGGCGTTCCCCGCATCCTTCACTTTCCTCTCTTGCCATGAAAACCAAAGCCGCTGTCGCGTGGAAATCCGCCGCGCCCCTGACCATCGAAACCGTCGACCTCGAAGGCCCGCGCTTCGGCGAAGTGCTCGTGGAAATCAAGGCCACCGGCATCTGCCACACCGACTACTACACGCTCTCGGGCGCCGACCCCGAAGGCATCTTCCCGGCAATCCTCGGCCATGAAGGCGCAGGCATCGTGGTCGACGTCGGCCCCGGCGTCACGACCCTCAAGAAGGGCGACCACGTCATTCCGCTCTACACGCCCGAGTGCCGTCAGTGCAAGTTCTGCCTCTCGCGCAAGACCAACCTGTGCCAGCTCATCCGCGGCGCGCAAGGCAAGGGCCTGATGCCCGACGGTAGCAGCCGCTTCAGCCTCGACGGCAAGCAGATCTTTCATTACATGGGCACCAGCACCTTCAGCAACTACACGGTGGCGCCGGAGATTTCGCTGGCAAAGATCCGCGAGGACGCGCCCTTCGACAAGGTCTGCTACATCGGCTGCGGCGTGACCACCGGCATTGGCGCCGTGATCTTCACGGCCAAGGTGGAAGCCGGCGCGAACGTGGTCGTCTTCGGTCTCGGCGGCATCGGCCTGAACGTGATCCAGGGCGCCAGGATGGTCGGCGCCGACAAGATCATCGGCGTGGACCTGAACCCGGCGCGCGAGGCGATGGCGCGCAAGTTCGGCATGACGCACTTCATCAACCTCAAGGACACGCCGAACGTGGTCGATGCCATCGTGCAGCTCACCGACGGCGGCGCCGACTACAGCTTCGAGTGCATCGGCAACACGCAGGTCATGCGCCAGGCGCTCGAGTGCACGCACAAGGGCTGGGGCCGCAGCATCATCATCGGCGTGGCCGAGGCGGGTGCGGAGATCAGCACGCGGCCGTTCCAGCTGGTCACCGGCCGCAAGTGGGAAGGCTCGGCCTTCGGTGGCGCGCGCGGACGCACCGACGTCCCGAAGATCGTCGACTGGTACATGGAAAACAAGATCAACATCGACGACCTCATCACCCACACGATGCCGCTGGAGGACATCAACAAGGGCTTCGACCTGATGAAGAGCGGCGAATCGATCCGTGGAGTTGTTCTCTACTGATCGCCAATAGGAGAAGGGCCATGACGCGCATGGAGGCACTGCGCACGATCCGAGCCGGGGTGCTGGAGATCGGCTACTTCGAAGCAGGGCCCGCCGAGGGCCCACCGGTGCTGCTCATGCATGGCTTTCCGTACGACATCCACAGCTACGTGGATGTCGCGCCCATGCTGGCCGACGCGGGTTGCAGGGTGATCGTTCCGTACCTGCGCGGTTATGGCGCGACGCGATTCCTGAGCGATGCGACGCCGCGCTCGGGCGAGCAGGCGGCGCTGGGGGCCGACTTGATGGCACTGCTCGATGCGCTGCAGATCCCGCGCGCGGTGCTGGCCGGCTACGACTGGGGCGGCCGCGCCGCTTGCGTGGTGGCCGCGCTGTGGCCGGATCGCTGCGCGGGACTGGTCTCCTTCAACAGCTACAACATCCAGAACATTGCCAAGGCGATGGAGCCGGATGCCGCGGAGAACGAATACCGGCTCTGGTATCAGTATTACTTCCACAGCGAGCGCGGACGCGCCGGGCTCACGGCCGACCGCCGCGCCGTCACCCGACTTCTATGGCAGCTCTGGTCGCCGACCTGGAAGTTCGACGATGCGACTTTCGAGCGCAGCGCCGCGGCCTTCGATCATCCCGACTTTGTCGACGTCGTGATTCATTCGTATCGCCACCGTTTCGGGCTCGTTGCGGGCGATCCGGCGTATGCCGACATCGAGGCGCAACTTGCGGCTCAGCCGCCGATCGGCGTGCCGACCATCACCTTCGATGGCGCCGACGATGGCGTTCGCCCGGCGGCCGATGCGTCGGCGCACGCCCGCAACTTCACCGGGCCTCGCTCGCACCGGATCGTGCCTGGCCTCGGTCACAACATGCCGCAGGAGGCGCCGCGCATCTTTGCCGACGCAGTGCTCGAACTCGTACCCCATCTCGAAAAATGACAGACAGCCTGAAGACTCTCTCGGAACATCGCTGCTTCGGCGGCGTGCAACGCTTTCATGAACACGGCTCGCGCGAGATCGGCCTGCCGATGCGCTTTTCGGTGTTTCTTCCACCGCAGGCGGAACGGGGACCGGTGCCCGCGGTGATGTATCTCGCGGGGCTGACCTGCAACGAGGAGACCTTCATGGTCAAGGCCGGCGCGCAGCGCATGGCGGCCGAACTGGGCCTCGCATTGATCGGCCCGGATACCAGCCCGCGGGGGCCGGAGGCCGAAGGCATCGAAGGCGCGACTGCAAGCTGGGACTTCGGCATCGGCGCGGGCTTCTATCTCGACGCGACGGCCGAACCTTGGGCCGAGCACTGGCGCACGGAAAGCTGGCTCATCAACGAACTGCTGCCGCTCGTCACGCATGCCTTGCCGATCGATGCGAAACGCGTCGGCATCTTCGGCCACTCGATGGGCGGACATGGTGCGCTCACGCTGGCGCTGCGGCATCCGGGCCGATTCAAATCGCTGTCGGCATTCGCGCCGATCTGCGCGCCGACCCAATGCCCGTGGGGTGAGAAAGCGTTCAGCGGCTATTTGGGCAACGACCGCGAATCCTGGCTCGCACACGACGCCTCTGCGTTGATGCAGTCGCAGACGGCGCCGCCCTTCCCGGCCGGTATCCTGATCGACCAGGGCCTAGCCGACAAATTCCTCGCCGAGCAATTGCATTCGCATCGCTTCGAAGCCGCTTGCCGAGCAGCCGGCCAGCCGCTGACGCTGCGGCGCCATGAAGGCTACGACCACGGCTATTACTTCATCCAGAGCTTCGTTGCCGACCATCTGATGCATCACGACAAGATGCTGCGGGCCTGAGCGAACCATGCCCGCAGCGCCGGCCTTTCTTCCCTTGCTGAGCTACGAGGTCAACAGCACCTCGGATGCACTGCGCCGCAGCGCGGCCCTGCGTTTTCGGCGCGAACATGACGTCAGCCTCATGGAATGGCGCACGCTCGCGCTGATCGAGCATCTGCAGCCGGTCACGTTGCGCGCGCTGACCGACTATTCGAGCACCGACAAGGCGCAGATCAGCCGCATCGTGAGCGCGCTGGTCGAGCGCGGCATGGTCGCCCGTCGCGCGCACAGCACCGATGCCCGGTCGGCCGAACTCGCGTTGACCGACACGGGCCGAACGAAGGTGAAAGCCCTCGCGCGCTCGGCGCGGCAGCGCGACCGCATCTTTCGGGGCGAGTTGAGCGAAGACGAAGCGACCGCGTTGGCCGCCATGCTCCGCAAGCTCAGGGCCAAGGCGCTCGCGCTGATCGAGGAAGAGGAAAAGGCAGAGAAAGCGGCAAGGCCGCCGCCCTGACCCTCAGGCCCCGGTGGTTGCCGGCAGCGGGTCGTGGAAGTTGCCGGCTTCGAAACTCATCAGGTCGTTGGCCGGATCGAAGCTCACTCCTGCGGGATGACCACCCTCGGCCACCGCCTTGACCTGCTCCAGCACCATGCGGCGCAGCAGCGCGATGCCCCGGTCGCTGGTCGCGAGGTTCTCGTGCGAGTGCCAGGTGATGTCGCCCTGGCTCTTCTGCGCCTCGTAGTCGCCGGGGAAACGGCGATGCTCGTCCGGCGTGAGTTCGCTCCACAGCTTGCCGCCTTGGCGCGAGCGAAAGCCCTTCAGTTCGCCTGCTGTGCGCACGCGCGCCACCGTGTAGATGCGGAAGTGCGTGTCGTCGATCGGAAGCACGAAGCCGATCGACTCGACCCGTGCGTACTGTCCCACGCGCGGATTCGGCACCACGCGCCAGGTCGGCACGCAGGCTTCGGTCACGCGACGGAACACCGAACCGTCGTCGAGCGTGCGCAGCGAAGTCACCTTCACGCCGCGCGGCGTGGTCTCGAAAGTGATCGTCGGCGCGCGCAGCATCATGTCGGTGAACTGCGTGCCGGAGAAGGTGCCGTGCAGCACCATCACGTGCCAAGGATCGACGACGTTTTCGTAGTGCTGGAACCAGTTGCAGTCGACGATCACCGGGCCGCCGCCGCCGATGCTCTGGTCGTCGGCTTCGAGGAATTCACCTTCTTCAAGGCTTTCGAAGGGCTCGAAACGCGGCAGCACCGGCTGCTTGTCAGGCGGCCCCATGTAGGCCCAGATCAATCCATAGCGCTCCGCCACCGGATACGCAGGCTGCAGCATGCGGCCGACGCGGCTGCCACCGTCCGGTTCGCAGGGCTGTTCCAGGCATTGGCCGCCAGGGCCGAACTTCCAGCCGTGGTAGCAGCAGCGGATGCCGTCCTCCTCGACCTTGCCGTACAACAGCGATGAACCACGGTGTGCACAGCGCGGATGCAGCAGGCCGGCCTCGCCGTTGCCGGCGCGGAACAGGATCAGGTCTTCGCCCAATACGCGGACTTGGCGCGGCGTGTCGCCCGCATCGCTCGACAGGCCGACGGGGTGCCAGTAGCGGCGCAACAGTTCGCCCATCGCCGTGCCGCGTCCGGTGCGGACGAGTTCGTCGCGCACCACCGGCTCGGGCAACGTATAGGCGCTGCGGATCGGAATGATGTTCTTGTGGTCTTGGCGTGCGTTCATGCGTGGGATTCCCTCATTCCGGCTCGACGCCGGCGGCTTTCATCAGTGCGAGCCATTGCGGTGCGTCGCGCTTGTAGACCTCGGCCAGTTCTTCCGGCGTGCTCGCGATCGGGTCCTGGCCCTGGTCGACGAGGCGCTGGGTGACTTCGGGCGTTCGGATGGCAGCGACGAAGGCCTTGTTCAAGCGATCGATCACCGGCTTCGGCGTGCCTGCCGGGACGTAGACGGCAACGTAGCCCGCGAGCTCGAAACCTGCGAAGCCCTGTTCCGTGAAGGTCGGCAGGTCCGGCAGACCGCCCGAGCGGCGCGGGCCCGTCATGCCCAGCGCCTTGATGGCATTCGCCCGCACCAGCGGCCTCGCGCTGACGGGGCTGGAGAAGGTGGTGTCCAGCACGCCGCCGCGCACGTCGGTGAGTGCCGAGACGTCCCCCTTGTACGGAATGTGCTGCATGTTCAGGCCATAACGCGTGCGCAGCAGTTCACCGAAAAGATGGGCCGAAGATCCCTTGCCCCAGGTGCCGTAGGAGATCGGACGATTCTGCGCCTTGGCCCACTGCGCAAATTCCTTCAGGTTGTTGTAGGGTGCATCGGCCGGCCCGGCGAACATCACGCTGCCCAGCGACACCAGCGTGACCGGAGCGAAGCTCGTGACGGGGTCATAGGGCAGCTTCTTGTAGGCGCCTGCGTTGTTGATCGTCGTGCTGCTCGTGGTGATGAGCAAGGTGTAGCCGTCCGGTGCGGCCTTGGCCGCCGCATCCGCGCCAACGATGGTCCCGGCGCCGGGCTTCGCGTCGACGATGACCGGCTGGCCGATGTCCACGGCCACCTTCTCGGTCATGGCACGGACGGCCACGTCGATCGCGCCGCCGGGCGCGAAGGGCACGATCACGCGGATCGGCTTGCTGGGGAATGGATCCTGCGCCCATGCCGCCGGCCATGCGCCGGCAGCCACGGTTGTTGCGATCAGGCGAAGCGCATCCCTGCGTCCGCCGAGCGAAGTCTTCTGCATCGGGGTCTGTCTCCGTGGGGTTCTCTTATTTTGTTGATGCTATCAACGATATTTGGCGACGTCAACGAAGAGACAATCGGCGTCCACTGACGGCTTCTTGAATGAACGACAACCTCCACCCGCTGCCCGACCGCGAGCAGATCGCGCTCCTCGAACCCTTCGAAGGCCTCGGTCTGCAGGACATCCGCGTGGTCACCACGCAGCAGGATGCAGAAGCCGCGGCCATCGCGCTGTTGGCCAGCGGCGTCGTGGGTTTCGATACCGAATCGAAGCCGACCTTCGCCAAGTTCCAAGTCTCGGACGGGCCGCACGTCGTCCAGTTCGCGACGCTGTCCGAAGCGTGGCTGTTTCAGCTGCACCGCACCGAGTTGCACGGCGTGCTGGGCGAACTGCTGACCTCGACGGATCTCCTGAAAGCGGGCTTCGGCCTGTCGAGCGACCTGACCCTGATCCGCCAGCGTCTCGACATCGAACCCCGCGCCGTCTTCGACATCGACTCGGAATTCCGCCGCCGCGGCTACCGCAAGTCGATCGGGGTAAAGACGGCCGTGGCGCTGGTCTTCGACCGGCGTTTCGTCAAGTCGCGCAAGGCGACCACGTCGAACTGGGCCAACCGGCAGCTCACGGACGCGCAGTTGCGCTACGCGGCCAACGACGCCTACGCGGCGATCCGCGTGTTCGATGCGCTCGGCTTGCGCCGGGACGCCACGGGCGCCTAAAGCCAGGCGCGTGTCTGTTCGACCAGTTGGTCGAGCGGCAGCGTCGCATCGACCTCCAGCACGCCCGGCTCACCCACGGGCGACTCCAGCGTCGCGAACTGATTGGCGACCAGGCTCGGCGGAAACATGTGCGAGCCGGCTCGCGCGGCCACCCGGCGTTCGGCCTCCTCGCGTGACAGGGCCATGAAGACGAAGCGCAATCCCGGCACCGCGGCCCGCAACCGGTCGCGATAGTCGCGCTTGAGCGCCGAACAGGCGAGCACCGCGCCTTCCTTGTGACGCGCCAACTCCTCGCCCAGTCTCGTGAGCCAGCCGGCCCGGTCGGCGTCCGTGAGCGGGATGCCGGCGCGCATCTTGCGAACGCTTTCCCGCGCATGAAAATCGTCCCCTTCGATCAGTGGCAGCGCAAGATCCCCGGCAAGCGCCGAGCCCAGGCTCGACTTGCCGCAGCCCGATACCCCCATGACCACCAGCCAGTGAAAGGGGTTATCGCGGCCGGGAACGTAAAGCTGTTGCATCGTCTCAATTGTCCAGCCATCTCTCCTTATGATGGCGGCCTCTTCGCCCAGAAGTAACAAGTCGTGTCCATGGTTCAATTGGCTCTGCGTCGTCCGTACACCTTCATCGTGATGGCGATGCTGATCGTATTGGCCACTCCCTTCGTGCTGCTGCGGATGGCGACCGACATCTTTCCGGAAATCAACATTCCGGTCATCAGCATCATCTGGAACTACGGCGGCCTGCCGGCCCAGGAGATGGGCCAGCGCATTTCCGGCCAGACCGAGCGCGGCCTGACAACGACAGTGAGCGACATCGAGCACATCGAATCGCAGTCGCTGGCCGGCGTGTCCGTCATCAAGGTCTTTTTCCAGCCGACGGCGAGCATCGAGACGGCCATCGCGCAGGTGGTCGCCTCGATGCAGACGCAAGTGCGCCAGTTGCCTCCGGGCATCACGCCGCCGCTGGTGATCAAGTATTCGGCGTCGAGTATTCCGGTCGTCCAGTTGGCGTTGTCGAGCCCCACCAGGCCGGAGAACGCGCTGTTCGACGCCGCGATCAACCAGCTTCGGCCGCAGCTCATCACCGTCCCGGGCGCGGCCGTGCCTTTTCCCTATGGCGGCAAGAACCGCCTCATTTCGGTCGACCTCGACACGCAGGCCTTGCAGGCGCGCGGCCTGTCGCCGGCCGACGTGGTCAATGCGGTCAACGCGCAAAACCTCATCCTGCCGTCGGGCACCGTCAAGTTCGGCGCCACCGAATACAGCGTGCGCATGAACGGCTCGCCCGAGGCCATCGCTGGCCTCAACGACCTGCCGGTGCGCACCCAAGGCGGGGCGACCACCTACCTGCGCGACGTCGCCTATGTGCGCGACGGCTTCTCGCCGCAGACCAATGTGGTGCGCCAGGACGGCGTGCGCGGCGTGCTGCTGTCGGTGCTGAAGAACGGCGGCGCCTCGACGCTGGACATCGTCGCCAACATTCGCGATCTGCTGCCGGTCGCCGCGCAAGGGATGCCGCAGGACATCAAGGTCACGCCGCTGTTCGACCAGTCGATCTTCGTGAAGGCAGCGGTGAAAGGCGTGGTGTTCGAGGCGCTCATCGCGGCGGCGTTGACGGCTGCGATGGTGCTGCTCTTCCTCGGCAACTGGCGCAGCACGCTGATCATCGGGTTGACCATTCCGCTGTCGATCCTGGCGTCGATCCTCATGCTCTACGCAATGGGACAGACGCTCAATCTCATGACGCTGGGCGGGCTGGCGCTGTCCGTCGGCATCCTGGTCGACCAGGCGATCGTGACGATCGAGAACATCGAGCGCCACCTGCACATGGGCACCGAACTGAACGAGGCCATCCTGGTCGGCGCGGGCGAAATCGGCCCGGCGGCATTCGTCTCGACGCTCTGTATCTGCATCGTGTTCGTGCCGATGTTCTTCCTTTCGGGCGTGGCGCGATTCCTGTTCGTGCCGCTGGCCGAAGCGGTGGTGTTCGCGATGCTGGCGTCCTACCTGCTGTCGCGGACGCTGGTGCCGACGCTGGTCATGATGCTGATGGGCGGCGTCCACGCCAAAGCCGCCGCAGATACCAACCCGAGCCTGCTGCAACGCGTCTACCACAGCTTCGACGCCCGATTCGAGCGTGTGCGACGCGCCTACACGCTGGTGCTGTCGGCACTTTTGTCTCGACGGGGGCGGTTCATTGCCGTCTTCCTCGGGTTCTGTCTGCTGTCGTGCCTTTTGTATCCGGTGCTGGGCCGCGATTTCTTCCCGAGCGTGGACGCAGGCCAGATCCGCCTGCACATGCGCGCGCCCACCGGCACCCGCATCGAGGAAACGGCGCGATTGGCCGACCAGGTGGAGGCCGTCGTTCGCCAACTGGTGCCCGATGACCAGCTCGAAACCATCCTGGACAACCTCGGCGTACCCAACAGCGGCATCAACCTGTCGTACAGCAACGCAGGGACGATCGGCACGCTCGACGGCGAGATCCTGCTGTCGTTGCGCGACGGGCACCGGCCGACGGAAGAATTCGTCTCGCTCTTGCGGGCTGAGCTGCCCAAGCGCTTCCCGGGCACGGAGTTCTTCTTCCAGCCTGCAGACATCGTCACGCAGATCCTCAACTTCGGCCTGCCCGCCGCCATCGATGTGCAGTTCAGCGGCAATGACCTGGACGGCAATGCGGCACGCGCGGCGGAGTTGGTCAAGGCGATCCGGCAGATTCCCGGTGCGGTCGATGCCCACGTCCATCAGCGGCAGGACGGTCCCGGCCTCAACCTGCAGATGGATCGGACGCGCTTGCAGCAGTTCGGCCTGACGGCGTCGAACGTCGGCCAGAACGTGCTGATCGCGCTGTCGGGCAGTTCGCAGACGGCGCCGGCCTTCTGGCTCAACCCTCAGAACGGCGTGGTCTACAGCGTTGCGGTGCAATCGCCGCAATACACGGTGGACTCGCTCGACTCCCTGCTCAACATTCCGGTCGCCTCCGGCTCGGGAGGCGCGGGGAGCGGCGCGCCGCAATTGCTCGGCAACCTCGTCGATGCGCAGGCGGGCAGGCAGCCGGCGGTGGCGTCGCGCTACAACATCGCGCCAGTGATCGATGTCTACGTCAGCGTCCAGGGCACCGACCTCGCGAGCGTGGCCTCGAAGGTCAAGGTGCTGGTCGACGAGATGCGGCCCAAGCTCACGCGCGGCAGCCAGGTCACGATTCGCGGGCAGGTGCAAACGATGCAGTCGTCCTTCGTCGGACTCGGGGTCGGGCTGGCCATGGCGATCGTCCTCGTCTATCTGCTGATCGTGGTCACCTTCCAGTCATGGATCGACGCCGCCATCATCATCACCGCGCTGCCGGCTGCGCTGGCGGGCATTGCGTGGATGTTGTTCATCACGGGCACCACGCTCAGCGTGCCGGCCTTGACGGGCGCGATCATGACCATGGGCGTGGCCACTGCCAACAGCATCCTGCTGATCGCGTTCGCGCGTGAGCGGCTGGCCGCAGGCGTACCACCGCTCTCCGCCGCGCTCGAAGCGGGTGCGACGCGCATCCGGCCGGTGCTGATGACCGCGCTGGCCATGATCATCGGCATGATCCCGATGGCGCTCGGCCTCGGCGAAGGCGCCGAACAGAACGCGCCGCTGGGCCGCGCCGTGATCGGCGGCCTGCTCTTCGCAACGGTGTCGACGCTTTTCTTCGTGCCGGCCGTGTTCGCCGAAATCCACAGCCGCCGCGCGCACCGCCAGGCGGCGCGCCAAGCCACACCACCCTCGCTCGGGGCCGAGCCCCAGGAGACTTGATCAAATGACGGAGCAACGCCACGCGGCACTGGGCATCCACCCGATCGCCGCCGATGAAAACGGCGATCACCACGAATTGCCCAGGCGGCGGCAAATCGTCCGCCGCACCCGGATCGCGGTGCTGATCGTGCTGGCGGTTCTCGCCGTCGGCGCCGCGCGCACCGTGTTCGTTCGCATGACCAATGCGCGTGCGTTGGAAGTCGGCACTGCCGAACGTGCGGCGCAGTACGTCAAGACTGCCCTTCCCCAGACACCCGCCGCCGGGCAGACATTGGCGCTGCCGGGCACGCTGCAAGGCTATGTGCAGTCGCCGATCTCGGCGCGCGCCAGTGGCTATCTGCGGCGCTGGACCAAGGACATCGGCAGCCGTGTCGAGAAGGGTGAACTGCTCGCGGAGATCGAGACGCCCGAAATCGACCAGCAGCTCTCGCAGGCGATCGCCGCGCGCCAGCAGGCCGCCTCCAGTCTCGAACTGGCGAAGAGCACCGTCGCGCGCTGGGAGAACCTGCGCAAGAAGGACGTGGTTTCGCAGCAGGACCTGGACGAACGACGCAGCGCCGTTGCGCAAGCCACCGCCAACCTCGCCGCGGCCGACGCCAATGTCCAGCGCCTGAAGCAGACCGAAGGCTTCAAGCGCGTGCTGGCGCCCTTCTCGGGCGTGGTCACGCGGCGCAACGTCGATGTGGGCGACCTGATCGACGCCGGCAGCGGGCGACCCTTGTTCCTGCTCGCGCAGACCGATCCGCTGCGGGTGTACATCAACGTGCCGCAGGCCTATGCGCAACTCATCAAGGCGGGCCAGCCGGTGGTCGTGACACAGGCCGAACTGCGCGACCAGCGCTTTCAGGGCGAGGTGGCGCGCACCTCGGGCGCCATCGACGCCGGCACGCGCATGATGCAGGTCGAAGTTTCGCTGCCCAACAAGGACGGCGCCCTGCTGCCGGGCGCCTATGTGCAAGTGTCGTTGCCGCTTGCAGCAAGCAAATCGCTGACCATTCCGGGCAACGCGCTGCTCTTCAGGGCTGAAGGCACGCGCGTCGCCGTGGTCGATGCACAAGGCAAGGTTCACCTGCGTCCCGTCTCGATCGGCCGCAACTACGGCGAAACCGTGGAAGTGCTCGACGGAATCTCAGGCACCGACCGGCTCGTGCTGAACCCCTCCGATTCGCTGGCCGAGGGCGATGTCGTCGTGGTCGCGAAGGAATCGGCGTGATGTGGGTGCCCTCGCTGATGGCCCTGGCGGTCGCCGCGCTCGCGGGTTGCGCCGTCGGACCGGACTACAAGAAGCCGTCCGTCGACGTGCCGGTGAGCTGGCAGCTCGAAGAACCGTGGCGGCAAGGCACCCCGAGCGATGCATCCGACAAGGGCCCGTGGTGGGAGCGCTTCGGCGATGCGCAACTCAACGCGCTCCAACAAAAGGCACTGGCCGACAGTCCGACACTGGATGTGGCCAGCGCGAAACTGGCGCAGGCGCGCGCCACGCTGGCGGGGAACGAGGCCGGCCGTTATCCGCAACTGGGTGTCGGCACGCGAGCCCAACGACTCAAGATTTCCGCCAACCGCCCGCTGACCAACTACGCCGTGCCGAATTTCTCGACGGTGCAGAACGACTTCGGCGTGATTTTCGCGGCCAGCTACGAGGCCGACCTGGCAGGCCGCGTGCAGCGCTCGATCGAGGGGGCCACGGCGTCGGCCGCGCAATCGGCCGCCGATCTGGAGAACACCCGGCTGCTGCTCACGACGGATCTTGCATCGGCCTACTACAACTTGCGATCGACCGACATCGACCTCGACGTGCTGGCGCGCTCGATTGCGTTGCAGCGGCGTGCGCTCGAATTCGTCACCGACCGGCACGACCTCGGCGCCGTGTCCGGCCTGGACGTCGCGCAGCAGCACGCGCTGCTCGACAACACGCTTGCGCAGGTCGACGTCGTGAAAAAGCAGCGCTCGCAGTTCGAACACGCCATCGCCACGCTGACCGGAACGCCGGCGCCTTCGTTCTCAATTGCGCCGGACGTGAAGCCGCTCGTGCCACCGGCGATCCCGATCGGCGTCCCTTCGGATGCGTTGGAGCGCCGACCCGACGTTGCAGCGGCTGAACGCGCCATGGCCGCCGCCAACGCGCAGATCGGCGTTGCCACGGCGGCGTTCTATCCGAGTGTCATGCTGTTGCCCACGGGCGGCGTGGACAGCAACACGCTCTCCAGCCTGTTCAATGCGCAAAGCCTGCTGTGGTCGCTCGGCGTGTCGGCCACGCAGACGATCTTCGACGGCGGGCGCATCCGGTCGAACGTTGATTTCGCACGCGCCGGCTATGACGTCACGGTGGCCAACTACCGCCGTGTCGTCCTCAACGCGATGCAGGAAGCCGAAGACGGCATCACCGGCCTTGCTTCGCTCGACCGTGCATCGACGCAGTCCTTCACCGCCGTTGAAAGCGCGCGCCGGGTGCTGGACATGGCCGCCACCCGCTACCAGGGCGGCGCCACGACCTTCCTCGACGTGATCACCGCGCAGCAGGCCGTGCTCTCGACGGAACGCCAGGCGGCGCAGATCGCGGGCCAGCGGATGCAGACCTCGGTGTTTCTCGTCAAGGCGCTCGGCGGCGATTGGTGCGGCGTCGAGCCACGTGGCTCGGCCGGCCCTAGAACAGACTGCCCTGCCCCGCTGCGCCAGGTGGTCGGAACGCGCTGAGGTCGAGCACGATGCGATCGCGGTTGAACCCGATGCGGTTCGTCGCCTTCTCGAAGCGCTGACGGATCAGATCCGCCCACAATCCGCTGCCCTTCATGCGGGTCGCGAAATCTGCGTCGTAGTCCTTGCCGCCGCGCATCTCGCGAATGCGCGCCATGATGCGGCCGGCACGCTGCGGATAGTGCAACTCCAGCCATTGCTTGAATAACGGCGCGACTTCCCACGGCAGCCGGATCACCGTGTAGAAAGCGCAACGCGCACCGGCATCCCAGGCCGCTTCGAGCACCTGTTCCATGTCTTCGGTGACGAAGGGAATCTGCGGCCCAACGCTCACGCCCACCGGAACACCCGCTTCGGCGAGCGTGCGCAAGGTGCGCAGCCGGCGATGCGGCGCGGCGGCGCGCGGTTCGAGCTTGCGCGCCAGTTCGCCGTCGAGCGTGGTGATGGTGACGTACACCGCGGCCAGATGCTCGGCAGCCATCGGCGCGATCAGGTCGAGATCGTGCTCGACGGCGCTGGACTTGGTGACCAGGCCGAACGGATGGTGCGTCTCCTTCAGCAATTCGATCACCGAGCGCGTGAGCCGGAACTGGCGCTCGATGGGCTGGTAGCAATCGGTCGCGGTGCCGATCGCGATATGACTCGGCTTGTAGCGCTTGCGACCCAATTCGGAGCGAAGCACCTCGACGATGTTGCGCTTGGCGATCAGCTTCGTCTCGAAATCGAGGCCCGGCGAGAGATTGAGATAACTGTGCGTGGGCCGAGCGAAACAATAGATGCAGCCGTGTTCGCAACCCCTGTATGGGTTGAGCGAACGGTCGAAAGGAACATCGGGCGAATCGTTGTGACTGAGCACCGACTTGACGTCCTCGAACCGGACCTCGGTCGCGAGCGGCGGCAATGTGTCGGCCTCGGCCACGCCCTCTTCGAGCGTGCCCCAGCCGTCGTCGAAGGCGTTGCGGGCATCGCGCTCGAAGCGATGCGCAAGACGCGTGGCCGAGCCTCGGCCCTTGATGGCATGAAGGGGGATGATGATGTCAGCCATGGCGGCGCCTGAAATACTGTATGAACAACCAGTATTCCACCATTTCGCCGGCCTTGCATCAACCGCATGTTTTGGCCGCAAGCGGGGTACACGGCGTAAGCTCTCGGGACCCTCCAGCCCGCGTGAACACCGATGCCTCGCCGCCCCGAAAACCTCTACCCGCAATACCACGCTCACATCTATTTCGGCCCGGAAACCGTTGCGCAAGCGAAGCAACTGGCCGTGGATGCCGGGCACAGCCTGTTGGTCGTGGTCGGCCGGGTGCACGAGCGACTCGTGGGCCCGCATCCGCACTGGAGCTGCCAGATTGCTTTCGACGCCGCGGAGTTCGATGAAGTCATCGAATGGCTCGAGGCGCACCGCAACGGTCTCGACGTGTTCGTGCATGGCGTCACCGGCGACGACTACATGGATCACACCGCGCACGCAATGTGGCTCGGCAACGAGTCGACGCTCGACCTGAGCATGTTCCGCAAACGGGCAGCCTGACCGATCCGATCGGTTCATCGATGCTTTTGCGACCCTCGTCCGTCGTGCGCATCTTTGCCGGTTTACAAAAATCACTAGTACTTAATATTTAACAAAAGATACACTCAGACGCTTCTGTTTACGGAATGTCTCAGCTTTCCAGAACCAAGAGTCGTCTCGAATGAACCGTATCTATCGTCTTGTCTTCAATCGCTCGACGGGAAGCCGTCAAGCCGTCTCCGAACTCGCAAGGACATCCGGCCCCGGTGCCTCCACAACCGGGAGCGCTGCCGGCGCGGCCTTTGGTGCCGCCGGATCCGCCGTCCTCCTGGCAATCGCCGCCCTCACTCCCTCGGCCCACGCGGATGCAAATCTGCTTGTCGGGACGGGAGGCGCAGCCGGCGTTTCGAGCACCAACGCGGGCGACGGCGGCGCGGGTGGCATCGGAGGCGGCGGTGGTGGAGGCTCAGGGGGCGGCAGCGCCGGCGGTGCGGGCGGCGGCGCAGGTTCGGGCGGCGGGGGCAGTGGTTTTGTCGTCGGCGGAGACTCAGGCGCACTCGGCAACGGCGGTGCCAATGGCTCCGGCGTGACCGGCGGCAACGCACTGACCGGTGACTCGCTCCAGCCGAACCCATTGACACTGACCGGCACGACTGACGTCACCGGCTCCGTCGGCATCGGCGGTGGTGGTGGCGGCGGGGGTGGAGGCGGAGGCACGACACCGGGCACCAATGGCACGAACGGCACGGGCGGCGCCCTCAATGTGAGCGGCGGTGCCACCCTGAATGTCGCGGGCGCGATTGCGGTCGGCGGGTCCGGCGGCGGCGGAGGCGGCAGCACGGCCAATGGGGGAACCGGCGGTACGGGCGGTGCGGGCGGCAACGGCACGCTATCGATCAGCGGTACGGTCAATGCCTCCGGTGACGTGACCGTTGGCGGCGTCCAGGGCGGCAACGGTACAGGCGGCATCGGCGGTGTCGGCGGTGCGGGCGGCACAGGCAGCCTGACCATCAACGCAGGCGGCACGCTGCAGATCGGTACCGGCGGCGCCACAGGTTCGCTGACCGGCAACGTGACGGACGACGGCCAGCTGGTCTTCAACCGAACCACCGCATCCGCCTACGCGGGGGTCGTCTCCGGCAGCGGCCGTCTCGTCCAGCAGGGCACGGGCATCCTCACGCTGAGTGGCAACAACACCTATGGCGGCGGAACCGTGCTGAATGCCGGAACGCTGCAGGTGTCCGCCGACAGCAACCTGGGCTCGACCGGCGCCAACGCCGGCCTGACCTTCAATGGCGGCACCTTGCGTCTGGCGCCGCCCAATGCGAGCACCCCTTTCAGTTCGGCGCGAGGCATTGCCGTGGGCGGCAACGGCGGCACCATCGACGTGAACGACAGCCAAGGCAACAGCTTGAGCGGGACCTTCAGCGGCGCCGGGACGTTGACGCTGATGAACAGCGGCTTTGCCCTTGGCTCTTCGACACGCCTGACGTTGAGCAGCAGCAACAACACCGCATTCACAGGCTCCACCCAACTTGGACTGCCCAACCAGATTGGCCGCATCAACGTCGAGGTGACAGGCTCGGGCACCCTGGGCACGAGCAACAACCTGGTCGACATCTACAACAACAGCGAACTCGACTTCAACGGTGCCGGCGCCAGCGCGGGCAACCTGAGAATCACGACCCACGTCAGCGCCAATGTGGTGGGTATCAACTCCGGCGTCACCTTCGCGCACGGCGCGAGCGCGGGAACGGCCACGATCACCAACGCAGCGAGTGGCGCGGTGATCGTCTTCCAGGACGACGCCAAGGCAGCTGCCTCGACCCTGGTCAACGGGACCGACTCGCGTATCTATTTCCTGGGCACCAGCACAGGCGACAGCGCGACAATCACCAACAACGGCGGGCACGTTTACCTGCAGGGCTCCGCCGATCTCAGCGGAGCAAACATCGCCAACGGCGTTGGCGGCACTCTCGACATCAGCGAAGCGGGGACCGGCATGTCCGTCGGCGAGCTTTCGGGCAACGGAAACGTCGTGCTCGGCGGCAAGGTCTTGACGGTCGGTGCGCTGGGCACCAGCAGCACGATCGGCGGAGTGATCTCCGATACCGGCGCCGCCTTCGCCGACGGCGCGGGCAATCCATACAACAGCGCCATCACGGCCACCGGCGGCTCGCTCGTCAAGACCGGCGCCGGGACCCTGACGCTGACGGGCGCCAACACTTACAGCGGCGGAACGACCGTCAATGGCGGCGTGCTTCAGGTCAGTGCCGACAACAACCTCGGCGTTGCGACCGGCGGCCTCGCGCTCGACAACGCCACGTTGCGCTACGGTGCCGGATTCGCCAGTGCACGCGCAGTGACGATCGGCGCGGACGGCGGCACCTTCGACACCAACGGCAACGACGCTGCGCTCAGTGGCGTCATCAGCGGCGGCGCCCTCACGAAGGCAGGTGCCGGCACCCTGACCCTGGCGGGCGCCAACACTTACAGCGGCGGCACGACCGTGAACGGCGGAGTGCTTCAGGTCAACGCCGACAACAACCTCGGCGCGGCAGCCGGCGGCCTCGCGTTCGACGGCGGCGCACTGCGCTACGGCAGCGGCTTCGCCACCGCGCGCGCGATGACGATGGGTGCGGGCGGCGGCACCTTCGACACCAGCGGCAACGACGCTGCGCTCAGTGGCGTCATCAGCGGCGGCGCCCTCACGAAGACGGGTGCCGGCACCCTGACCCTGGCAGGCACCAATACCTACAGCGGCGGCACGACGGTCAACGGCGGCGTACTTCAGGTCAGTGCCGACAACAACCTCGGCGCGGCGACCGGCGGCCTCGCGTTCGACAACGGCACATTGCGCTACAGCACCGGCTTCGCCAGCGCGCGCGCAGTGACGATCGGTGCGGGCGGCGGTACCTTCGACACCAACGGTAACGATGCTGCACTCAGCGGCGTCATCAGCGGCGGCGCCCTCACGAAGACGGGTGCCGGCACCCTGACTTTGGCGGGCGCCAATACTTACAGCGGGGGCACGGCGCTCCAATCCGGTCGGATCGACGTCGGCAACAGCACCGCCCTCGGCGCCGGTGCACTCGCGATGGATGAAGGCACCACACTGGGCTTCACCGCAGACGCTCTCACCGTCGCCAACGCGGTGGTGCTCACCGGTATCACCGACCCCATCATCGACACAGGCAGCTTCACTGAAACGCTGACCGGCGCGATTTCCGGTGCCGGTGCGCTCACGAAGAACGGCAACGGCACGCTGGTGCTCTCTGGCGCCAACAGCTACAGCGGCGCCACCACGGTAGCTGCAGGGACGCTGCGCGCCGGCACGGCCAATGCTTTCAGCGCGACCTCGGCGCACGCGGTTGCCGCCGGAGCGACGCTGGACACCGCAGGCTTCAACCAGACCGTTGCCTCACTGAATAACAGCGGCACCGTCTCGCTGCTGGGCAGCGCACCCGGCTCGACCCTGACCGTCAACGGCGCCTATGTCGGCAATGCCGGTGTCTTGCGCCTGGGGACCGCGTTGGCTGACAGCGGCAGCGTGAGCGACCGGCTGATACTCAACGGCCCCGGCGCCAGCGCGAGCGGCAAGACCACCCTGCAGATCACCAACCTCGGCGGCCTCGGCGCACTGACTACGGGCAGCGGCATCAATGTCGTCACCGCCCAGAACGGCGCGACCACGACGGCCCAGACGACCAAGGACGCGTTCACACTGGCCAACGGCCACATCGACGCGGGCGCCTTCGAGTACCGCCTCTACGCCGCCGATGCCAGTGGTGCCAGCGAGAACTGGTACCTGCGCTCCGACGGTGGACCGGTGGCGCCGACGACAGTCTCGAATGCCGCCGTTCCGACGGTTGCGTCGACGGCAGCATCGCCACTGCCGACCTACCGCGCCGAAGTACCCCTCTATGCCGCGCTGCCCAACGTGCTGCGCCAAAGCGATCTCGCGATGCTGTCGAATCTGCATCGCCGGATGGGCGACGAAACGACCACCGCGGATCCCTCCGCCAGCACCGCCAATCGCCGCGGCTGGGGCCGTGTCATCGACGGGACCACCACCATCGAACAGAACGGCATCAGCGCACCCGAGAGCGACGCCAGCATGCAAGGCGTCCAGGCCGGCGTCGACCTGTTCGCCAACACCACCTGGAATGCCGGGCTGTATGCGGGCTACCTGCGCGCCGACACCCATGTGGACGGCTTCTACGGTCTGAATTTCCTCGCCCGCGGCTACGCCGGCAATCTGCGCGCAGACACCACCTACCTGGGCGGGTACGCCACCTACGCCAATCCGCAGGGACAGTACGCCGACTTCGTACTGCAGTACGGCCATCAGGACATCACGGGCACGCCCCCGCTCGGCTTCGCGAACGACAGCAGCGGCAACAGCGTGACGGCGTCGGCCGAAGCGGGTCAGCGCTTTGCACTAGGCAGCGGCTGGGGGATCGAGCCGCAAGTCCAGCTGATCGTCAACCACCAGAGCCTGGGGAATGCACAGATCAGCGGCGCGGTCGTGAGCCAGGACACGGCGACTGCAGTGATCGGACGCATCGGTTTGCGCGTCGCCGGTGACTACGCCACCGGCATGGGAAGGCTGCAGCCCTATGGGCGCCTCAACGTCTGGCATGGATTCAGCGGCACGGACACGACGAGCTTCATCGGCCCGGCCGCCACGACCCCGATCTCGAGCGGATTCGGCTACACGTCCACCGAAGCGGCCATCGGCTTCACATTGGGCTTGACCCCGGCAACCAGCGTCTATGGCGAACTCGGCAAGCTCTTCCATTCCGGCGGAGACACGCAGGTGAGTTCCTCGGTCCAAGGGTCGATCGGCCTCAAGGTGAAGTTCTAGGTTCCGAAGCCGGCGGCCTGGACCGGTCGACCGGCTTCAGAACTCCGCGTCGAGCTCGTCGATTTCCTCGGGCTCCTGCTTCGCCGCCTTGATCCACTCCTGCATCGCTGGCAGTTCGACGATGCGCTTGCAATACGCGGCGCACGTCCGGTCGAGCGACACGTCATAAGTCATGAACCGCGTCACCACCGGTGCATACATCGCATCCGCCATGCAGGGCGTCTCGCCGAACAGGAAAGGACCGCCGTAGTCGGAAAGGCACTCGCGCCAGATCGCAACGATGCGGTCGATGTCGGTCTGCGCACGCGACCAGATCTTGAAGCCGGGAAACCTGGCCTTGACGTTCATCGGCAGCGAGCCGCGCATCGAGCTGAAGCCCGAATGCATCTCGCCGCAGATCGCCCGGCAGTGCGCGCGCGCCTTGGAATCATCGGGCAGCAGGCCGGCCTTCGGCTTGATCTCGTTGAGGTATTCGCCGATCGCGAGCGTGTCCCAGACCTTGACGTTGCCGTGCTGCAATGAGGGCACCAGCATCGAGGCCGACAGCAACAGCATCTCGGCCTTCATCGCCGGATCGTCGGGCGGGATCACCTTCTCCGAGAAATCCAGCCCCGCGAGACGGCACATCAGCCAGCCCCGCAGCGACCACGCGCCGTAGTTCTTGCTGCTGATGGTGAGAACGGGTTTGGCCATGCTGACGCTCCTGGACTGCCGGATCGGCTGTGCTGCCGTGCAAGGCTTGTGCCAGAACGGTGCACCTCGAAGCCGAACCGCTCGACTTGGCCCGCAACTTGCCTGCAGCCTGTGCATGCTGTATCGGGTCTACCAAACCAACGCCGACCTGTTTTCGCCGTCACGGCTCGCGGCGCAATACCTCGGCAGCGCGTTGTGGCGTCCGAATTCGGACCGCAGCCTGACCCGCCGCGTGTCGGCCGCCATGGACGTTTATTCGCGCATGCGGCTCACGCACACGCGTCCGGCCTATGGCATCGACAGCGTCATGGTCGACGGCCAGGAAGTCGCGGTCCACGAAGAAGCCGCGTTGACGGCGCCCTTCGGAACGCTGCTTCACTTTCGCAAGGACACCACGGCGGTGCATCCGTCCGTGCTGCTGGCCGCACCACTGTCGGGCCATTTCGCCACGCTCCTGCGCGAAACCGTGCGCACGCTGCTGCGCGATCACGACGTCTACGTGACCGACTGGCACAACGCGCGCGACGTGCCGCTCTGGCACGGCGGATTTGGCCTGGACGACTACACACTGCAGATCATTGCCTTTCTCGAGGCGATCGGCCCCGGCGTGCACATGGTGGCCGTTTGCCAGCCCTGCGTGGCGGCGCTCGCAGCCACCGCACTCATGTCGGAAGACGACAACCCGTCAACACCGCGCAGCCTCACGCTGATGGCCGGGCCGGTCGATTGCCGGATCAACCCGACCATGGTGAACAAGCTCGCGACCGACCGCTCCATCGGCTGGTTCGAGCGCAACCTGATCAGCCGCGTGCCGTGGCCCCACGCCGGCGTGATGCGCCGCGTCTATCCGGGATTCCTGCAGCTCAGCGCCTTTATGAGCATGAACCCGGACCGGCACAAGCAGCAGTTCATCAAGCTGTACCAGCATCTCGTGGACGGCGATGTCGAACAGGCCACGACGATCCGGAACTTCTACGACGAATACCTGGCAGTGAACGATCTACCGGCCGAGTTCTACCTGGAAACGGTGGAGCGCGTGTTCCAGACCTACGACCTGCCGCGCGGCGAACTCACCGTGGGTGACCGCAAGGTCAACCCCGCCGCCATCCGCCGCACCGCGCTACTGACGGTGGAAGGCGAACGCGACGACATCTGTTCGGTCGGCCAGACAGTGGCAGCGCAGGACCTGTGCACCAGCGTTCGCCCCTATCTCAAGATCCATCATCTGCAGGCAGGCGTCGGGCACTACGGGGTCTTCAGCGGCAGCAAGTGGAACACGCAGATCTATCCACGCGTGCGGGAGACGATTCATACGGCTGCGGAATTGCACGCCTAGGACTCACTCGCCGCGTGGCAATCCTGCCGAGCCGGCAGTGTGGTCGGCCGCTTCACAGCCATATGGTCGACTTCCAGAAACCAGTGCAAAGCCCGCAAAAAAACGGGGCTCGACGAGCATGGGGTTCTCCCGTGCCCATTCAGTTGCCTTGAGCCAGAGATGGACCATCGGCAGTCTCCAGCAAGCCACCCGGGGATATAGATGGTGCTCCAGGTGATAGTTGGTTCCAGCCATCAGCAGCGTAGCCCATGGGGACGAATGTGTGCGTGAATTGTTTGACAGCCGGTCACCGGTGTCGCCATGCTGCACGAATACGATGGCAGCACTAACGAGCGCGGTCGCCAGGTGCGGCAGCAGCACGACGCACAGTCCCAAGATCGGATCCGCGAGAAAGAGCAGCGCGTAGATGGCAATCCAAATCAATTGAGCGGCCACATTGAAAATCGCCAAGAACTTCAGCTCCGAAAGTGTGAACACCGTGTGGATGCCCTGGGGCAATTCGCTCCTGACCAACAGTCTGAGGACCAGTTTCAAGTAGCCACGGTTGTTGGCAAGACGCAATATCAGCAAACGCCGCCAAGTACTCTTGAACTTTGAGAAGAGTTTGAGATCCGGATCGTCGGCCTTATTCGTATGCCGGTGGTGTTGACTGTGGATCAAATAGAACCCCACACCGAAGAATGCGATCACGGCCGCGCTAAACCAAGTCCCGATCAGGGCACTCACGAGCTTGTTCCGGGCGAGGGTGAAGTGGAATCCCTCATGCGCGGTGGTGCCGAGCACGTAGAAACCGAATCCGGCAATCAGTGTGAGCAACGCCGCAGGGATCGTCACAACAGCCGAACTCCAGTCGGCAATAGCGACCATCCAATAGATAAGCAGCCCCGGCCCGAATGCTAGCCCCAAGGCATAGGTCATGAAGAGTGCGGTGACCCACGGCCGGCTCGGTTCGACGAATTTGGAAGGCAGTGCGGGTGGTAGTCGTCGGACGGGAATGTTCATGATGTAGCCGAAGAAAAAGTTGCCTTTCGAGGTTGCTCCAGCGCCTCGGTGATGGCTCTGATCACGTGCCTGCGTTCTGCGATGCTGCTCACATGTCCACCACGCAGCCAGCGCACTGTTGCGCAGTTAGCCCAGTGACGTTGCATCCGTTCATAGGACCCGGCTGGCACATAGTGATCGCGGCGTGCACCGACCAGCGTCAAACGCCTCTGCAAATCAGGCAACGGTAGACGTTCAAGGCTTGTCTGCTCGAAGAGGTCTGCCATCTGTTCACGAACCGGCCTGCTGGAGCCGCTCGTAGCCTGCAGCAGGCTCCAGTCGCACAGACTTCCAAGAAGGCCCTCGAGCAGCACAGGTGCACCGCTATGAGGCGCGAGGAGCGATACCGCGTGCACCGGTACTGGTGAACGCAGCGCAGCCACTGCAGCAAGGTAGCCACCCTTGCTGATGCCCGCGATGCAAATGTTGTGAAATGACTGGCCACTGAGCCAAGCGAGCACACTGCGTGCCTCTTCGATGCACGCGGCGCTCAAGACCAGGAAGTCCGAAAAGTACGACAGCGTTGCGCCGTACTGAGCCTGCGGCTTTCGGCGGCCCATAAAAGGGCTTTCCAGCAGTACGGTTGCGACTCCCTGCCTTGCCAGCGCCCGCGCGATGGGGAGGCGCCCGTCAACACCCTCCTCGCGTGAGGTAGGGGTGAGCACCACGACAGAACCGCTCTTACCCAGGACCGGGCGCACGAAGCGAAAGTATGCGGTCCTCGACTCCGCCGGCAGGTGCTCCCGATGAGAAGGGGAAGCGAAACTTCCGTTGCGAAACCACAAGTCGTGGGCATCGGCCTTCCAGTCGGCCTCCCACTCGATCATGAGTTCTGCGGGCTTGCCTGGGGACTGCCAATGACTGTTCACAGCTGCCAGTGCCTCGTGACTGCCCCAACCCTTATGAAACATTGGAGGCGACTTTCGATTGAGAAAGCAGTGATACGCGAAGTACCACTGGTCGAGCTTTCCAAGCCATCCGTCAGCGGCGGAGAGAATTTCCATATCGCTCAGACGCCTTCCTTGCAAGACGCCAAATTGCGCGCCCGCTTGGATCGACGAGCAAACTCGGCCATTCGACGGTTGTACCGATGTACTTCTGTAAAGGCCTGGCTCAGGGTGCACTCTCGATAGGGCACACCGAATACGTGGCAAAGGTGGCGCGTGATGACGCGGGCCTCTGGCAGCCGAGTCGCGGACAAGTGACCGAATAGGTGATGCTCGATATGAGTGTTCAGTCCAATGCACAAATGAGTCAAAAGCCTGCCGGAAGGCAGATTCCGCGCGGTCACGATCTGCCGCAAGGCTGGCGGCCAGGCGCTGGCCTCTTCGCCCGTGGGGCCTCCCAGATGATTTGGTAGAAAGACGAAAGCCAAATAGGCTCCTTCAACCCAGGTAAGAAGTCCGTAGTTGATTGCGGCGTTGCCAACGCCAATCCAGAATGCGGGCAAACCAATCCAAATCGCGGCGTGGAGGGCCAACAGCAGGAGGTCGATCCACATCGCCGCAGGCGTGCGCATGACTCGCTTCCACCCCGCCACCTTCAGCGAGAAACCCATCAGCGTCGAGAGAGGAATCAACAAGAGGTGCTGGTGTTGTGTGCACCATCCGGCCAGCCCCCGCGCAGCGACAGCATCGGCCTCGCTGAAACTGAAGAGCCAGGGGCGAACGTCGGGATCCTTTCGCGAATTGGGATGGAGGTGGTGGGCGCCGTGACGCTCGATCCACGCGCTGTAAGAGGCACCGACCAAGAATGTCATGAAGAATCGACCGACGAACCAAGTCGACTTTCTGTGGCGCGTGACGGCCCCATGTCCAGCCTCATGTGCGATCGCCGAAGCCTGCACGCCGATGTAGCCAGCCATGATGCCGATGACCAGCCGTGCGGGCCAACCCTCCACGAAGAGGAGAGCACTCCATGTGAAAGCGGCAATGGCCATCACCCACAGAGCGCGCATCACATGCGCGGCACCGTCGCTCCTGAACACCCCCGCCTCTCCCAACTCACTTCGCAATCGAGTCATGAATTCGGCAGTCTCTGCTGGCGACCACGCTCGCACTGGCGACGACAGAGTGCGATCTTCAGGTCGGGCGTTGGTCACACCGCTCATACGACGCCTCGCTCGGCCCGCAGTCGTTCAAGCACTCTTTCCGGGGGTATGACTCCATCCTGCCCGCGAATGACGCCAGATGACCTTCCCTCCGCCACTACTTTTTCCCCGACCAGAAACTGGTGGCTCATGTAGAAGCAACGCTCATCCCAGTGAGTTAACTGCATCACCGCCTCGAACTTCTGAAAGAGCTTGAGCGATCGCTTGTAGCTCATCGTGTGCTCGGCAATCAGCGGAACCCACTTCTCCTTTCTCATGACGGAAACAAGGCCGGTTCGCAGAAACAGATCGACCCGAGACAAATCGGCGATCGTCAAGTAACGGCCGTTGTTCATGTGCAGATTGAGGTCGAGATCGTTGGGCAGGGTGATCAGGCGCAATCGGCTCTCAGCCACACCGACTGGCAGGCGCTGGCGGCGCAGCGACAGAAGCCATACCCAGATCATTCGAAGAATCAAGTTCATTGCGGCTTTCGTTGTTTGTGTCCGAGTTCAGTCGATCCGCAGGCCCAGACGCTGCATCTCGCAGAGATCGCTTGCGGTGGGTGCCCGATATCGCCGACGCAACACGTCTCCACCAAGAACCAAGTTGAAATTCGACGCAACGTAGCGGTGGTGCATATAGTGGTTGCGTGCCATCGAACGGAAATACCAGCGTCGCAGCAGCCAGGCGGTCGTGCGGGGGGCTTCGCGCACCGCACGCTCGTGCGACATATGCAGGTATGGATGAATGAAATGACTGAACAGCGGCGGAAGCGCCAGGGCGACGCAACAGCCCACCGTTCCCCACATACCTAGCATGAACGCCGTAAGGGGAATGGCCGGCAGCAGCGGTGCGATGAAGACCAGCGCGCCGCTGCCATGAAGGCGAACCGCATAGAGCGAGCGCTGGATGATTTGCCCGTGGTACCCAAGGCCCGCCAACTCTTGGTCCAGCGTCTCGCGTTCCGACTCAGAACGAAATTGTGTGACGTGGTCCTGCTTGAACGTTTTGCGGTGATGAACCACGTGATGCGAGTACCTCGTACGAATCAGGTAACGACAAAGACGGGGAATACGCTCCCAGCGTTTGACACTCTTGTTGGGTGCGTCCGAAACATGCTGATGCACGATGGACTCAATGAGGCTGGCGACGACGTACCCGCCCGCGAAGCCACATGGCAGGCTGGCCAAGTCGGAGAGGTTCATCGGATCAAGTTGCTGCCGTTGCTTGACAGTGGAACCATGCGGCCTGCCCCCGCATCCCAGACGCGAACTTGCAGGCAGGCGAAACTCTGCCGAAGTGTGATGCGTGGCGGATCACCAAATTCTGAGTGATTTTTGAAGCACTCGTAGAGTCTGTAGTTCGGGATGCGTGCGTCCAGGTGATGAATGTGATGGAGCCCAATATTCGCGGTTAGCCAACGGAGCCATGCAGGCAATTCGTAGTACGTCGCGCCCTGCATGCTGGCACGCCAGGATTCCCAATCGTCTTCACGCCTCCAGTAAGCATCCGGAAATTGATGCTGGACATAAAAGAGCCAAACGCCTGCGATCGATGCAATCGACATCATGGCAAGGTGGAACTGGATCACGAGGATGGGGTCGCAAAATGCGCATGGCAGCGCGAGCAGGACCACCCAGCAGAGATTGGTGAGATGAACGCTGCGGCGCTCAGCTTTCCACTTAAGGGGCACCTTGTATGTAGTGCGCTGGCGCAGGATGAAGAGAAATGGCGGGCCGATCAGCAAGAGGATCAGCGGATGTCGATAGATGCGATATCGGCGTTGCTGCGCCGAAGTGAGACATTTGTACTCATCAGCTGTCAGCGTGTGGATGTCACCGAAACCCCTCTTGTCAAGGTTACCGGAGTTGCTGTGATGTAGTGCATGAAAGCGGCGCCAGCATCGGTAAGGCGTCATCGTCAGCACGCCCAGCCAGAAGCCGATCACGTCGTTAGTGCGGTGGGAGCGAAAGAACGAACGGTGGCCGCAGTCGTGCTGAATCATGAAAAGCCGCACGACAAAAGCGGCCGCAACTGCCGCCGCGACAGCCGTCCCGAACAACGACTGTTTGGTGAGCGCCAGACCCGCAGCATAGGTGGTCAACCAAAGGCAAAAGGTGATGCTCAATTGGCGGACACTTCTGACCGGCTGGGATTTGCTGTATTGCGACGAGATCGACAGTAGGCGCGCGCGTGTTCCGCGGCCTCCGCCGCTTGATTTCTGACTCATTGACTCAACTCCCTGTGACTTACCGCTGCGGCGCCTGAGGCGCTCTGGGCAACGAACAATGAAAACGTAACTTCAGCCGAGCATTTAGCGCGCGTCACCTCCGATCGAACACATCGCTGTCATATTCAATGTCCTTCTGTAGTCTTCGGCTTCATTTGGACGGTGTGACGCACCGTTGGGATTGGCCGTGGCTGTCTCACTCGCTGCGCTTCATACGCGTGCACGAGCGATGCAATAGCTTGATGGCTCGCACCGGGACCCGGGGCCCAATCGAGGTCTTTGACAGCCAGCGCATGACCATCCGCGTCAAGAATTCGCAACGGGAGCACTTCTTTGCCGCTGCTGCGTTTGATCACCTTGATGGGCACCGTTTCGGAGGTGTGCAACCACTGGTCTCCCCATTGCATCAAGGCGACCAAGGCAGGCACCAATCCTTCGCCCATCGGCGTCAGGTTGTAGCCCATGCGGCGCCCGTCTGTCCTCAGCGGTGTCTGAATGAAAATTCCGGCTTCAACCAGCTTCGCAAGGCGATGAGTCAACACGTTGCGGGCAATTCCCAAATGCGCCGCGAAGTCATCAAAGCGGTGAGTTCCGAACAACACCTCTCTGATAAGCAAGAACGCCCAGCGATCGCCCAGCAGATCCAGCGAGCGGGCGACGGAGCATATGGAGGCGTTGGGTTTCAGACGCGGCACGAGTACTTCTCGGTGAGCAAGGAAGCCTTGAATCCTAAACGATAAGTCCTTAAAAGCAACTCAATAAGTTGCTTTTCGAAATTTTTCGATCGCCTTCAGCCCCACTGCCTCAATCAAGGCGTGCGCCGCACAAGCGAGTCGCAGTCGCTGAGAAAAAATTCTCGTTGTTGTTGCATCGTCCCTAGACTTCGGGCCATGACTCAACCTGCGCTCACTCAGGCATCACCCCTCGAATCGTTCCTTCACGCCATTCCGAAGGTCGAACTGCACTGTCACCTGTTCGGCACCGTGCGGCACGACACCTTCGCCGCGCTCAACCGCGCCGCTGGCGCGCCGCTGGCCGACGACGAAATCGAGGGCTTCTACACGCGCGGCGAAAAACCGGTCGGCGTTCTGCGGGTGCTGCGTGCGCTCGACGCGCACCTGGTGCGCAGCGCCGACGACCTGCATCGACTCGCCCTCGAATACCTGCAGGACGCCGCCAGCCACAACGTTCGCTACAGCGAATTCTTCTGGAACCCGACCGGCACCGTGCACGAATCGGGCATCGGCTACCGGCAGGCGCAGGACGCCATCGTGCGCGCCATCCACGACGCCGAACAGCAATTCGGCATCATCGGCCGCCTGATCGCCGCGATCGACCGCGAGGCCAGTCCCGAAGCTGCGGTCGAGATGGTGCAATGGGTCGTCGACAACCGCTGCGACGAAGTCATCGGCATCGGCATCGACTACCGCGAGACCGACCGTCCGCCCGAACTGTTCATGCAGGCCTACAGCGACGCGCGGCGCGCCGGCCTCAAGACCACCGCGCACGCCGGCGAGTTCGGCATGCCGTGGACCAACGTGCGTACCGCACTCGATGTGCTGAAGGTCGACCGCATCGACCATGGCTACACGGTGGTCGACCGCCCCGAATTCGCACGCGAATGCGCCGACCGAGGCGTGATCTTCACCGTCGTGCCCACCAACTCCTACTACCTGCGAACCCTCCCGCCCGAGCGCTGGGCGCTCGACCATCCGATTCGCCGCATGCCCGGACTGGGCCTGCGCATCCACCCCAACACCGACGACCCGACGCTGCACAAGGTCACGCCCACGCAAGCGTGGCTGATGATGGTTCGAGATTTCGGATTCACCCGCGACGACCTTCGAGACTTCATGCTCAACGGCCTGGACGGCGCCTGGATCGACGACACGCTACGCCGCCAATGGCGCACGGCGTGGAGCGCCGAATTCGACACCCTCCGCACCCGCCTTCCCTAGTCCCACCAGTCCAATAGATAGATTCGCGAAACACCGCGGAACCGGCTTAGCCGGGCCGCTGGTGTTGCCCCCGGCAGGGGGCGGGCGTCTACACGAAGTGAGAAAGCCTGGGGGCGAGCAACATGAACACCGCGGAACCGGCTTAGCCGGGCCGCCGGTGTTGCCCCCGGCAGGGGGTGGGCGGCTACACGAAGTGAGCCAACCTGGGGGCGAGCTCTTCACGACGATTCGTCGTCACCTGGCCAATCGCGGATGTAGGCCTTCAACATCTTGTTCTCGAAGTTCTGGCTGTCCACCACTGCTTTCGCGACGTCGTAGAAGCTGATCACGCCCATCAGCATGCGCTTGTCCATCACCGGCATGTAGCGTGCATGGCGCTCGAGCATGATGCGGCGGATTTCGTCGAGATCGGTTTCGAGGGTGCAGGTGACGGGATGATCGTCCATCGCCTTGCGCACCAGCGTGCCGCCAACCTGGCCGCCGTTGGCGACGATGGCGACGATCACTTCGCGGAAGGTGAGCATGCCGACCAAGTCGCCATGCTCCATGACGACCAGCGAACCGATGTCCTTGTCGGCCATGGTGTTGACTGCGTCAGCCAGGGGTTGATCGGGCGTGGCCGTAAAGAGCGTGTTGCCCTTGACGCGCAGGATGTCGCTGACTTTCATCGTGTTGCTCCTCACTTGCTCGGCGGCGTGCCGATTTGAATATAGCCCACAATCACCGCCCATCCACAGGCCCACGATGGCGTCGCAGGGATTGCGCGCGTAACGGGGCATTGCAGAAACGTCAATGAAAGGCCCTCATGTCCGGCTACTCCGACCCCGGCTTCGACACGCTGGCATTGCATGCCGGCGCCGCGCCCGACCCCGCTACCGGCGCCCGCGCAGTACCGATCCACCTGACCACATCCTTCGTCTTCGAGTCGAGCGACCACGCGGCGTCGCTCTTCAATCTCGAACGCGCGGGCCATGTGTATTCGCGCATCAGCAATCCGACGAATGCGGTGCTGGAGCAGCGCGTGGCGGCGCTCGAAGGCGGCATCGGTGCGATCGCGACCGCGAGCGGCCAGGCAGCGCTGCACTTGTCGATCGCGACGCTGATGGGCGCCGGCTCGCACATCGTCGCGAGTACCGCGCTCTACGGCGGCTCGCAGAACCTTTTGCACTACACGATGCGTCGCTTCGGCATCGACACGACCTTCGTGAAGCCGGGCGACCTCGACGGCTGGCGTGCGGCGATCCGGCCGGAGACCAAGCTGCTCTTCGGCGAGACCGTGGGCAATCCGGGCCTCGACGTGCTGGACATCCCGGCCGTCAGCGAGATTGCACATGCGGCCAAAGTGCCACTGCTGGTGGATTCGACGCTGACCTCGCCTTACCTCATCAAGCCCTTCGACTGGGGTGCGGACCTGGTCTATCACTCGGCCACCAAGTTCCTGTCGGGCCATGGCACGGTCATCGGCGGGGTCGTGGTCGATTCGGGCAATTTCGACTGGGAGCGCTCGGGCAAGTTTGCCGAGCTGACCCAGGCGTATGACGGCTTCCACAACATGGTCTTCAGCGAGGAGAGCACGGTCGGCGCCTTCCTGCTGCGCGCTCGGCGCGAGGGGCTGCGCGACTTCGGCGCGTCGATGAGCCCGCACACCGCATGGCTGATCTTGCAAGGCATCGAGACGCTGCCATTGCGCATGGAGCGCCACATCGACAACACGCAGAAGGTGGTGGAGTTCCTCGCCGCGCATCCGTTCGTGGCGCACGTCGGGCATCCGCTGCTCGAATCGCACCCGAGCCATGCGCTGGCGGGCAAGCTGCTGCGCCATGGCGCGAAGGGCGCGGGCTCGGTCTTCAGCTTCGACCTCAAGGGCAACCGCGAGCAAGGCAAGAAGTTCATCGAGGTGCTCAAGCTGTTCAGCCATCTCGCGAACGTGGGCGACTGCCGCAGCCTCGTGATTCATCCGGCCAGCACGACGCATTTCCGGATGACTGACGAGGCCTTGGCCGGCGCAGGCATTTCGCAAGGGACGATTCGCCTGTCGATCGGCCTGGAAGACCCCGCCGATCTCATCGATGACCTCAAGCGAGCGCTCAAGGCTGCAGAAAAGGCTGGTGCCTGATGGAACTGCTCGTCAACGGCCACGCGACCTATTGTTACACCGGCGGCAAGGCGCTCGACAGCGAAAAGCCCACAGTAGTGTTCATCCACGGCGTGCTCAACGACCACAGCGTCTGGATCCTCCAGAGCCGCTGGTTTGCCAACCACGGCTGGAACGTGCTGGCGGTCGACCTGCCGGGACACTGCAAGAGCGAAGGGCCGCCGCCGGCGACAGTTGAAGATGCGTCCGCGTTCATCATCGCCCTGCTCGATACGGCCGGCGTCGCGAAGGCTGCCCTGGTCGGGCACAGTTTCGGATCGCTGATCGCGCTCGAAACGGCTGCGCGCGCACCGGAGCGCGTCACGCACCTCGCGCTGGTCGGGACCGCCTATCCGATGACGGTGTCGCCTGCCCTGCTCGATGGGGCGCTCAACGATCCGCAGCGGGCGATCGCGATGGTCAACACCTTCTCGCATTCGCTGCTCGCGCCACCGCCCTCTTCGCTAGGCCCAGGCACCTGGCTCTATGGCGGCTCGCGCGCGCTCATGCGCCGCGTGCTGGCGAGCAATCCGAACGCGAATGTCTTTCACATCGGCTTCAAGGCCTGCAATGACTACGCGAACGGCGAAGATGCCATCGCGAAGGTGCAATGCCCGACGCTGTTCCTGCTGGGTGCCGCTGATCAGATGACACCGCCACGCGCTGCAAAGACGCTGGCGGGCAAGGCGCGTGGCGCGAAGGTCGTGACGGTCAAGGCGGGCCATGCGCTGATGAGCGAAGCGCCGGACGAGGTGCTGTTCGCCCTGAGCGCGTTTCTCAAGAATTGAAACCCCGCCCAGGTCTCACCGGCTTCAGCGCAATGCGTTGATGTCGGGGACTTCGACCAACGGGTTGGGCGCGCCACGCTTCGCGACAGCCAGCATGGCACGCCCCACCTGCACGCTGGTGGTGACCCGGTCGGGCGCCCATCGGCGCAGCAGACCAAAGACAGGCCTGGCGATCACGTAGGCCGTCTGGTAGAGCGCAGTCTTGGAGCGCACGCCGTGCATCGGCTCGATGAAACCCGGCCGGAACATGTACGCGGCCTTGAAGGGAAGGCGCATCAGCGCGTTCTCTGTGGCGCCCTTGACGCGCGCCCACATGACCCGGCCGCGCTCGGTGCTGTCGGTCCCGGCGCCGGACACATAGACGAAAGTCATCTGGGGATTGAGACGGGCCAGCGCTTGCGCCGCCGCGAGCGTGAGGTCATAGGTGACACGGCGATAGTCTTCCTCGCTCATGCCGACGGAAGAAACGCCCAGGCAGAAAAAGCAGGCGTCGAAATCGGTCAGTTGGTCTTCGACGGCCGTGTAGTCGTTCAGGTCCGGAAGGATGAGTTCGCGCAGCTTGGGATGCTGCTCGCCGATCGGCCTGCGGCCGACGCTGAGCACCTGCGTCACGTCGCCGTCGACAAGGCATTCGCGCAGCACGCCCTGCCCGACCATTCCCGTGGCGCCGAAGAGCATGATTCTCATCGGGCGCTTTCGACGGAACGCATCAGGCGACCGAGAAGGTTTCGGGTTCGCGGCCCAGCGCACCCAGCAGCGTCCGCACCTCGGGACTGGAGGCCTGTGCCGGCTGCAAAGCGGTCAGCAGACGCGAAAGCGTCTCGGCATGCGGCAACAAGGGACCGAGGAAACGCGTGCCATCGCCGTTCGCGATCAGCATCGTCGGGAAGGTCTCGACGTCGAAGTCGTCCGCGAGATCGGCATGGTCCTCGACGTCGACCCAGGCGAAGCGGAATTGCGGATGCGCGCGCGCCACCTGTTCGAACAGCGGCCGGTATTCGCGGCAAGCACCGCACCATTCGGCGCACAGGCAAACGACCCACAGCGGATCGCCGGCCGTCTCGGGGGCTGCGGAAGTGGAAAAGTCGGTCAAGGCCAGTTCGGTCGTTGAGGGGTGGATGAAGCGTCCGCCGCCATTATCGATAGACCAGCAGATCCTGCAGGCGGAGCCCGACCAAAGGGCCTTTGCGCCAGAGGCTGTCGAGCGGCGGGGCCTGTGGCATGAGCAGTTCCTTCAGCAAAGGCTCGACCGGCGTGATGGCCGGTTCGGCCAGCAGCACATAGCGAGGGTCCTCGTCGTTCTTCTCCTCGGCGATGGGGGCGATCCAGTCGATGGCGACCAGCGTTTCCAGCACCGGGGCGAGTTGGAGTGCGTCCACCCGCATCCGAGCCACCAGTTCGGCGGCGCCCAGTCCCTTCGCCGCCGTGGTCCTGGCGTCGGCCAGGTGTTGCAACGCCTCGACCGCCAGTTGGAGCGGCCATCCCGCCGCACCGCCACGGCGCGCCACGCCGGTCAGGAGGCTCGGCAGATACGCCGCGATCACCGCGCCGAAAAGCACGATGAGCCAGGCCATGTAGATCCAGACCAGCAGGATCGGCAACGTTGCGAAGGCACCGTACACCACGGAATAGGTGGGCACCAGGCTGAGGTAGTAGCCCAGCGCGTGCTTGGAAATCTCGATCGCGGCTGCGACGAACAGGCCGCCGGCCCATGCGTGCGCCCACTTGACGTGGGTGTTCGGCACGTAGCGATAGAGCGACGCCATGCCGCCGGCCAACAGGAAGAACTCGAAGGTGTCGAACAACAGCTTGACGAAGCTCCCGCCGAACACCTCGCGAGAGGCCGAAAAGAAGGAAGCGGTCGTGCTCAGGCTCAGCGCCAGCACCAGCGGTCCCAGCGTGATGGCGGCCCAGTAGATCAGCACCCGCTGGGCCAAGGGCCGGGACTTGCGCACACGCCAGATGTTGTTGAGCGTCTTGTCGATCGTGAGGATCAGCGCAACCGCCGTGACCAGCAGCACGACGAGGCCTGCCGCCCCCAGCCCGCTGGCCTTGTTCGCGAACTGGTTGAGGTAACCGAGCACCTGTCGGGCGATGTTGTCGGGGATCAGACTCTCGATCAGCCACCGTTGCAAGCGGCCCTGCATCTTGGCGAACATCGGGAACACGGTGAACAGCGCCAACGCCACGGTGAAGAACGGCACCATCGCGATGGTGGTGGTGAACGTCAGGCTGCTCGCAGTGAGGCCCAGCCGGTCTTCCCGGAAGCGCTCACGGAGCACCATTGCTGTGTTGCCCCAGGGGAAATGCGAAAGGTCCCTCCACAATTGCCGACGATTCATGGCCGGTATCATGCCACTGGGTTTTTTGCCGCTTCGGCGGCGCCCGGCCAGATTTCCTCCTTCGTGACCGCTTCCACCATCCCTCCCGCATCTGTTTCCGCCACACGCTGGCTGGCCGTCGGCAGCCTCGTCGGCCTGATCGTGCTCGGGCTCGCCTGGGAGTTGTGGCTCGCTCCCCTGCGGCCCGGCGGCTCCTGGCTGGCGCTCAAGGTGCTGCCGCTCGCGGTGCCGCTGGCAGGCCTCCTGAAGAACCGGATGTACACGTATCGCTGGGTCAGCCTGATGATCTGGCTCTATTTCACCGAAGGCGTGGTGCGCGCCTGGAGCGACACGAATCACGTCAGCCAGGTGCTGGCGCTGGTGCAGGTGGTGTTGTGCCTTGTGCTCTTCATGGCCTGCGCATGGCATGTCCGGCTGCGTCTGCGGCACGCCGCCCTGGCGAGAAGTCTTGAAGGAGCGACGCAATGAGCGTCCTGATCGAAAAATTGCGCGCCATCGTCGGCGCACCGAACGTCCTGACCGACGGCGACCTCACTGCCTGGGAGCAGGACTGGCGCAAGCGCTCGCGCGGCAAGTCCCTGGCGGTCGTGCGGCCGGCCGACGCGCAGCAGGTTGCAGACGTCGTCAAGGCGTGCGCCGCCGCCGGAACATCCATCGTGCCGCAGGGCGGCAACACCGGCCTCGCGGTCGGCTCGATCCCGGACGAGACCGGCACCCAGGTCCTGCTGAGCCTGCAACGCATGAACGCGATCCGCAGCGTCGATGCCGCGAACCTCACCATGACCGTCGAGGCCGGCTGCGTGCTGCAGACCTTGCAGGAAGCGGCCCGAAACGCCGGATTTCTCTTCCCGCTGAGCCTGGCGGCCGAAGGCAGCTGCACCATCGGCGGCAATCTCGCGACCAACGCGGGCGGCACGCAGGTCGTGCGCTACGGCAACACGCGCGACTTGTGCCTCGGACTCGAAGTCGTCACGCCGCAAGGCGAGATCTGGGAAGGCACCAGTGGCCTTCGCAAGGACAACACCGGCTACGACCTGCGCGACCTGATCATCGGCAGCGAAGGCACGCTCGGCATCATCACCGCCGCGACCATGAAGCTCTACCCGCTGCCGGCCGCGCAACTCACGGCCTGGGCGGCAGTGCCGTCGCTCGAACACGCGGTGACGCTGCTGGGCCTCGCACACAAACGCCTCGGCCCCGGCCTGACGGGCTTCGAGGTCATGGGCAAGTTCGCGTTGAGCCTCGTGGCCAAGCACTTTCCAGCGATGCGCGTGCCTTTCATCGACGAGGCGGCCGTGCCTTATTGCGTGCTGCTTGAAAACTCCGACAGCGAATCCGAAGATCACGCCCGCGCCCGCTTCGAGGCGCTCCTCGAAACCGCCTTCGAGACCGGCTGCGTGACGGACGCCGTGGTGGCCGAGAACCTCACCCAGGCGCATCAGCTCTGGCACGTGCGCGAAAGCATTCCGCTCGCGCAGGCCGAGGAGGGGCTCAACATCAAGCACGACATCTCGATCGCGGTGTCGCGCATTCCTGCCTTCGTCGCCGAGACCGATGCGCTGCTCGCGCGCGAGATTCCCGGCGTGCGGCTCGTGAATTTCGGCCACCTTGGTGATGGCAACCTGCACTACAACGTGCAGGCGCCGGTCGGCGGCGACAACGGTGCCTTCCTGCGCGAGCACGAAGACCGGATCAACACGCTGGTCTACGACGCGGTGGAAAAATTCGAGGGCTCGTTTTCGGCCGAGCACGGCGTTGGCTCGCTCAAGGTCGACAAGCTCGAAAAACACAAGTCCCCCGTGGCGCTTGGCATGATGCGTACCATCAAGCGCGGGCTCGACCCGCAGAACATCCTGAATCCGGGTCGGGTGATCCGGACGGAGACCCTTCAATGAATCGCCCCATCCGCTCCCAATACGAAGATTTCATGCGCCACGTCGACACGACGGGCGTCCAGAAAGGCGACCGCACCGGCACCGGCACCAAGAGTGTGTTCGGCTACCAGATGCGCTTCGATCTCAACGAAGGTTTCCCGCTGGTCACCACGAAGAAGGTGCACCTCAAGTCCATCATCCAGGAATTGCTGTGGTTCCTGACCGGATCGGGCAACAACAACTGGCTCAAGGAGCGAGGCGTCACGATCTGGGACGAATGGGCGCGCGAAGATGGCGATCTCGGCCCGGTGTACGGTGTGCAATGGCGCAGCTGGCCGACGCCGGACGGTGGCCACATCGACCAGATCCAGCAGGTGATGGATACGCTGCGCAGCAATCCCGATTCGCGGCGCATCATCGTGAGCGCGTGGAACGTCGCCGAGTTGTCGAAGATGGCGCTGATGCCTTGTCATGCGTTCTTCCAGTTCTACGTGGCGCCGCCGCAGGCGCCCGGCGAACGCGGCAAGCTCAGCTGCCAGCTCTATCAGCGCAGCGCCGACATCTTCCTGGGCGTGCCTTTCAACATTGCGAGCTATGCGCTGCTCACGCACATGATCGCGCAGCAGTGCGATCTCGACGTCGGGGATTTCATCTGGACCGGCGGCGACTGCCATATCTACAGCAACCATGCGGAGCAGGTCGCGCTGCAACTCAGCCGCGCGCCCTACCCCTATCCCACGCTGGTCATCAAGCGCAAGCCGCCGTCGATCTTCGACTACGAATACGAAGACTTCGAGGTCGTCGACTACCAGCATCACCCCGCCATCAAGGCGCCGGTCGCGGTCTGAATCGTGGGCACTCGTATCAACTTGATCCTCGCGCGCGCCGCCAATGGCGTGATCGGTCTCAACGGCGACATGCCCTGGCATCTGCCGGAGGACTTGGCGCATTTCAAGAAGGTGACCTCGGGGGCGCCCGTGATCATGGGGCGCAAGACCTGGGACTCCCTGCCGCCGCGCTTTCGGCCGCTGCCGGGACGACGCAACATCGTCGTCACGCGCCAGCCGGACTGGCAAAGCGCCGGTGCCGAACGCGTGTCGAGCCTGTATGAAGCCTTGGCGCTTTGCGAGCGTGACGGGTCGCCCGAAGCCTGGGTGATCGGCGGCGCACAAATCTACGCCGAAGCCGAGCCGCTCGCACGGCGAGCCGTCATCACCGAGATCGCGCGCGACTACGAAGGCGACGCGTGGGCGCCCACCTTCGGCGCCGGTTGGCATGAGACCGCGCGCGAATCGCATGTGGCGGCGAACGGGCTGCCCTTCAGCTTCGTCACGCTGGAACGGCGCTGAGCGCACCGGCAAGAAAAAAAGCCGCTCACCCGTTTCGAGTGAGCGGCAGAGGCTGGCAATCTCTATCTAGCTGATCAGTTCAAGCCCGCGTACTTCAGCGTCCACGTGAAGGAACGGTTGGTGCTCGAGGTCAACGCAAACGGATTCGTCGTGCAGGCGAACTTCGAATGCAGCTGGCCGATCGGCGTGGTCGACAGCGGATTGGTGACCCCGGCCGCCATGTCGAAATTCGACAAGGCGCAGGTGTCGAAGCCCGCCGTGCCGTAGCCCGTCGCATCGCTGTTCGCGTAGGTCACCGAGACACCATCGGCGTTGGCCGTCGTGTTCTGGTAGTCGGCGAAGGACGTGAAGTCCGTCTCGACCGCCATGCTTCCGGTCAAGGTTGCCGAGCTCAGCGTATCGGTGCGCGTCACCGTGCCCTGCCCGAACGTCAGCACCGTGTGCGCCTGCAGATCGATATCGGTCGTGTAGAGCGCATTCTTCGCCGCCTGCCTGAACTTGGTCGTGTCGAACGAGACGACGACCTGGCCGTTGGTCTCCTGCACATTCAGGTTCTTGTAATACGTGACCGGGAGGTAGGTCTTGCCGCCGTAGGTGACTTGGGGCACCAGCAGCGCATAGGCCAGGTCGGTCGTGCCGTAGATCAGCTTGTCGGCAAAAGGCACCGGGTAGTAGGGCGTGAACGAGTTGTAGTCGGGGGCCTGGCTCAGGTTCAGGTTGATTACGCGTTTGCCGTCGCGCACCGTGATCAATGCGGCGCTGTAGGGATGCGCGGCATCGGTGGGCTGGTTGTACCAGGTGAGCGTGTAGTGCGGCTTCGTCGTGTCGAGCCAGGACTGGAAGGCCGCATCGTCCGTCGGCGCCTTGCCGCCGAAGCCGAGCTTGTTCCACCAGTTGTTCACGTACATGAACTGATGCAGCAGGCTGAAGTTCTCGCCCATGACACGCGGCTTGCCGCGATAGCCGTCCGTTCCGCGGCCCTTGATCCACATGTTCACCGACGGCGTGGGCAATGTCGGGTCATACCAGAAGGTCTCGTAGCGATAGGCTGCCTTGTAGATGAACGAGTAGGCGATCTTCATTTCCTCGTCGGTCAGGACGCCCGCATTGGCCGCGGCCGTCAGGATCTCCATGAATGCCGTGTCGCCATATGGGCCGATGGAACGGCCGTAGTTGAAGCCTTGGCCGCTGGTGTTGAGTTGCGGCAGGATCAGGTCGACGGACTTCCGCAGGTAGCCCTTGAGTTCGTCCGTCAGGTTGGCCTCGTTCCCCATCTCGAAGGTGCGCTCGGTCACTTCGGCTATCAACAAGGTGCTGTAGCGGTCAAAGCGCGCCTGGTCGTAGTAGGTGGTGTGGGTGTTCGAGGCTTCGTCGGAGAACCCGCCCGACGAGTCATTCCGGATGTGGTTGGCGAGCGTGTACAGAAGCGCATCGCGCGCGCCCATGGTCGCCACGGTCGGATCGGTGGTTGACGAGAAACTGGGGTTGCTCCAACCGAGCTTTTGCCGCAGCCCGGCGATGCCGTACGAAACGGCGTAGTAGTTCTGCGCGGTGTTGAGCGTCGCGACATCGATCGGCGTTCCGGCGGCCGGGCAGGTGTCCGTCTTGCCGCTGGCATCCGCCCCGAACATGTCGCAGAAGGTGAGGCGCTTCTGCAGCGTCGCGAGCACTGCATCGCTGAACACCTCGTTGAGCATGCCCCGCGCCTTCAGGTTGTTGAGCGCGACGAGGTAGTAGTACTCGCCCCACGACGTGTTCGCGTAGAGGTAGTTGGCGCCGCTCATCTGCGTGATCATCGCCGTCGTGATGCTCTGGTAGGTCGCCAGATAGTCCGCATACTGCGGATCGCTCTTCGCCTTCATGTCCATCAGGATGTACGACAGGCCGAGCGCGAGCTTGCCGGGCAGGAATTTGTCGCCGGTGTTCGTGTCCAGCACGTGCACCGGGCTCCCATCGCCGAGGTCCATCGCCACCTGCGTGAAATCGGGCGCCTTCTTGATGAGATCGAAGAGGGCTCGCATCTGGCCCATCATGGTGATGGGAATGCCGGCGCCGTCAGGGACGGTCGTGTCCGGTGCGCCGTAGACGATGGCCTGCAGGGACTTCGCGTTCATCGTGGGCGTGATCGGGTCCGTCGGTGAGGTCGTCGGAGGCGTGGTCGTCCCGCCGCCGCCTGTAGCGCTACTGCCGCCACCACTGGTTGGCGGAATCCACCCGCCAGAGTTGCCGCCGCCTCCGCAGGCAGCCAGAAGCAGGGTGAGTGTGCTGAGTGCGGTCGCAATGGGTCGCTTGCTTGGCGAAAACATTTTTGTCTCCTGATCGGGATTTGTTTGAAGGAATCGCCTTAACACTTACGTTATCAGTCATCGTATAAGTTGGCGACCCATTATGTTCAGGCGAAATTGCAAGCGTCAACGCAGGGAAGGTCCCTAATTCAAAAGCACTCGGGAGGGGCGCCTCTGTGACCCTTCAAGGTGCTGATGGGTAGACGTTCGACCTCATAAGATGTCGTACTTCTAGAAACACCTCAAGGTCTCGCCGAATGCGGCGAAGCTCAGCCTTTTCTGAGCGGAAGGACGTTGCCTTCGACGGCGCCTTGCACGCGGGCCCCGGTCACGAAGTACGCGTGCAGGTCATGCGCAAAGCTGTTGAGCTTGGTCAGCACGAACTTGTTGCCGCGCACCAGCGCGTTGTAGCCCAGCACTGCCGGAATGGCCACCGCGAGACCCAGCGCCGTCATGATCAGCGCCTCGCCGATCGGGCCGGCCACCTTGTCGATCGTCGCCTGGCCGGCCAGGCCTATGCTCATCAACGCGTGATAGATGCCCCACACGGTGCCGAACAGTCCAATGAAGGGAGCGGTCGAACCGACCGAAGCCAGAACGGCGAGCCCGGTCTGCAGGCGCGCCGTGAACTCGTCGATGCCATTGCGCAGTGCGCGCGTCATCCAGTCGCTCAGGTCGAGCGCGTCGTGCAGATGAGCCTTGGCGTCGCGATGATGCGCCGCCGCCTCGCGGCCCTCCAGGGCCAGCGCGCGGAACGGATTGCCATCGCCCTTGCCGAGCTTGTCGAGCGCGGTGGCGAAGTCCTCGCTGTGCCAGAAGTCATTCGAACGCTTCGCCATGCGCTGGTACCTGATGACATCGAGTGCCTTGATCAGGATCACCATCCACGACGCGAGCGACATTCCGATCAACAACAAGGCGACGCCCCTGGTGACGAAATCGCCTTGGTGCCATATGTTCATCAGGCCGAGTTGGGAATCCATACGAAGCTGCTCCAGGGTGTTGGCTGCACGGCGCTTCAGGTGCCTGCGGGATATTCTAGAAATGCGTCGTCATCCCCACAAAGAGCGTTCGCCGAGTTCCATACTGGGGCGCGCCGACGCCGATGCCGGTCCGTCGCGCAGCAGGTAGACCTTGTCGAACAGATTCAGGATCGCGACCCGGCCCTCGATGTCGCTGGTCGAGGACGCTTTCCACGTGTGACTCAGCGAGAGATTGACCACCGTGTAGCTCGGCAGCGCGGCACCATTGGGCGGACCGCCGTCCGGTGTGCGACGCACCCCGCTGCCGAAGATGAGGTCGCCGCTCAGCTTGCTCGCGCCAAAGCTGTAGCTGGCGCCTGCGGAGGCTGTGTAAGTCTGGTCATGGTCCAGATAGACATAGTTGTTCGCGATGTAGGCCAACTCGTCCGCGCCGAAGAGCGACTGCCCCGAGACGATGTTCTTGCCCTGCGCCTTCTGGTAGGCGAAGTTCGCGTAACCCGACCAGTTGTCCTGGTTGTAGCGGGCTGAAAGCTCGATGCCGCGCGCGTAGCCCTTCTCATAGTTGAAGGGCGAAAGAATCAGCGCCTGGCCGAACTGGCCTTCGTCGAGGAGGTTCTTGATCGACTTGTAGTAGACGTCTGCCGACAGGCTCAGGGCTGAATTCACCTTGTGCGACGCGCCGATGTCGTAGTAGGTGGTCCGCTCGGCCTTGACCGGGTCTGAAATCGGTACTTCGGGCTGGTTGGTCGTGCCCGTGTACAGGTTGATGCTCTGCTGCGACGCCAATTCCTGCGGCGGCGGCGTGAAGTAGCGCGCGACGCCGGCGTGGAACGCGGTCGCCTCCGTCGCCGCGTAGGCCAGATTGAGGCGCGGACTCCATTGATGCTCGTCGGTGAAGGCGTCGACACTGTCGTAGCGCAGGCCGTAGTTGAGCGTGAGCTTCGGATCGATGCGCCACTCGTCCTGGGCGTACAGACTGCCCAGGTGTCCGACCTTGTCCGAGTTGTCGGTGATGAGCACCGGATAGTTGCTGGTCTGCGCACCCGACTCGTCCACGGTGAATGCCCCGACGCCATTGATGCTCTGCGTGTACTGACGCGTATAGGCGCCCCCGAAGCGCAGCGTGTGCGAGTCGCTGGCCTTGTAGGAAGCGTCCAGCTGCAGCCCGTTCGCCGAGTTCGTGCGGCGCGTATTCGATGCCACGCCGTTGTAGATCAGGTCCCCGGCGTTGTCGGGCTCGAAGTGCACGCTCGAGTACTGGCGCAGCAGCGAAACCTGGAAGTCCAGCGCGCCCAGCGTCTTTTGGTAGGACAGTGCGACGAATCGGGTTCGCTCCGTCTGGTTCTCGTCGAGGAGGGAAGACGGCAACGCGTTGAAGCCGGTGGCCAGGTCGCTGAAGCCTGCCAGCGAGAAGGCCGGAACCTGGCCCGGATTGTTCGGGATCTGGAACTTGCCGTCGTAGGTTCCGAACATCAGGCCGACGCGTGTGTCGTCGTCGAGGTAGTAGGACAGGTTGCCGAAGCTGCTGCCCTGGGTCGTCTTGTCGTGCAGCGCGTTCGTGGTGGGCTGCGGATTCTCGATGCCCTGGTCGCTCGTCAGCGCACTGCCCGACAGGTAGTAGCTCAGGTTGCCCTTGGTGCCGTACACCGCGCCGTTGAGCTGCAGCATGTTGTGGCTCCCGATGCCGATCCCGAGCGAGCCCCCGGGTTGCCCGAAGCCTGACTTGGTCTGGATGTCGATGACGCCGGCCGTCCGAAGGCCGAACTGCGCCGGCAGCGCGCCGGTCAGGAAATCGAGCGACTGGATGTAGCGCGTGTCCAGCGCCTGTCCGAAGCCCGCGATGGCCTCAGGCAACTGGACGCCGTTGATGCGGTACTGCACATTCGCGTGGTCGTCGCGAATGTGCAGAGATCCGGAGGCCTTCGAGTCCTTGGAGACGCCTGGCAGCGTCAGCAGGACTTCGTCGAAGGAGGTCGCATCGCCTTTGGCGAGCGAGTCGATGAAGGTGCTGTCGATGTGATAGACGGTCGTTCCGACCTGCGGCGAAAGCACCATGCGCGCGCTGGTCGCTCGTTGCTCCCTGACTTCCACAGTCGACAGCGTTCCTTCGGCGGCAGGAACTGAATCTGCTGGCGGCGCGGGCGTCGCATTGTCGGCAGGAGTGGTTGCGAGTGTTGCTGGAAGCGCAGATTGCGCGGAAGCCGCAACCGACAGCAAAGCGAGAACCGCAACGCCGATGGCGTTGCGCTTGAAAAAGGGTGACATGTGATGATGAACTCATTGAATCAAAGGGAAGCAGGCCGACGCGCTGTAGCGCGCTTCGGCCGGCAACGAAATGACGATTCAATGGTTCGACGGGGGGCCGCGCGCCTCGAACAGCGCGGGCGGCCAGGCAGGCGCCTGGCCCATGAAATAAGGAAGGGTTGCCGTCGGCAATGCAATTGCCACTGCGACCATCGGCACGCCGAGCGGCGCACAGCCACCGCTCAGTTGGTCGTAGAGCCGGCACTGCTGGCCTTCCTGGTGGTCGAAGAGCTTCAGCAGCCAGCCATGCGACGGACCGGTTGGGTCGGCAGATGCCGCGGAACCGTCAGCAGGGGCGGCCCCGCCGCTGGAATGTTGCTCCAGCGCCGTCTCGAAGTGCTGCAAGCCCGGCGCATGCAGGCTGCCATGCATCATCCCCAACGTCGACGCGAGCAGCAATGCCAGCGTCAGGACGAAGTTGATGGGGCGTCGGAATCGGTGCATGCGCACGGGCATGATTGTTACAGAAGCTGCCTATCTCACGAGCTGTTCGAGGCGACCCTTGCTCGATGCGCTGTTCCAGCATGGAGTCGGCACAATGCATCGTGGCGCGCGCGCTCGCTCTTGGCGTTGCCAGGGTCTGCGATGCCACTCTGCTTTCAGCCATCGTGGCGAACACCCCCGCACCTTTCAGTCTCGCAGCTGCTGCGGCACGCGGCCTTCGCTTCGGTGAACTGAGCGCAATGTCCGGCACCACCGCGCACGGCGCTGCAATCGGCGCCGATGGCGTTCTTCGTGTGGCTGGCGTGAACGCTGAAATGACGGATGTTGTCGCCCCCAGCGTCATCGGCGCGTTTGGCCGTGCCGCAGTCGCCGTGCGTGATGACATTCGCGTGGTCATCAAGCGCATGTCCACGCAAGGCGACTTGGAAATCTCGTTGTTCGTGACCATCGAGCCGCTGATTCCGACGCCCGATTTTTGGGTGGCCGCGTGATGCTCAAGATGCGCAAGTGCGCATACGGCAGGACGCCCGAAGCGGACAAAGCACCGACCCCGGCACCAGCTGAGGATGCCGCCGAATTGCCGCCGTGGCTCATGTCGGACCTTGACGCGGCGGTCGTGCACGAGCGGGCCGCCGATCCGAAGCAGCCTCCGCGCGTGATAGTCCAACTGCCCGAAAGCCAGGGATGGTTCGATGGTCCCGACGAGACGCCAAAAGCCATCGCGGCGCGCTACCCGGAACTGTCGCCCAGCCAGGTCGATGTCGCAACTCGCTGGCTTCGGCGCGTGGTGCGCGAGCGCGTGCGCCAACGGCAACGGCAGGCGCGAGGCAAGGGCTGGGTCCATTCTTGGTGAGAGGAAATCGTGAACACAACTCCCCATCGAACGCCCTGCGATCAAAAGGTGTCCGTCATGCTTGATCGCCCTACTGCCGAAGCCCTGAAGCAGCACCAGCGCACTGTCGAACAGCGCACTGGCGCGCGGCTGACCCTTAGCAGCACCGCCGCCGCGCTGCTCAGGCTGGTGATCCAGCAGCAATCGACCAGTTGAAATGATTTCAGCGGTGCCGGCGCTTCATCCGGTGGGACATCAGTGTGTGGTTAGACCGATCCCTGGCACGGCAGGGTTACGCGAAAGTCCCTCGCGACCGTGCATCCCCTGCCGCAACCTCGAAAATAGAAATGCAAACTGAAAGAATCAAGCTGACCGCGACGGTCGCGATTGACGGCATCGTCCGCTTCGCCGGGACCATTGTCGAAGTCGATCCGGATGTAACCGACAACCTCTATCTGCGCGACAAGGCCGTGCCGGCCTCCAAGGCGGTGGCTGACGCTTACGACAAGGCGGCGAACGCAGCGTAGTGACGCTAAGTCCCAGACCAACTCACATCGAGCTCACGATGCCGGCGCGACATCCAGCGAGACATGGTTAGTAGGGTTTGACCCTGGCAGGCTGGGCAGCGCGGAAGTCCCCCGCGCCCATGCACGACGTCCTAGTTGCCCTCCGCCGGTGACAACTGCGCTTCAGCCTGCACAAGTATTGCCGGCTCAGCGACCAGCGCAGCCGTGTCGCTGGTACTCAGCAAGCTTGAAATCGTTTCAGGCAGCAGGTTATTAAGTCGATCCATTTTGGACGCCGCCTCGATGTACTTTGGCAAGAAATCTTCCATCGAGCCTGCACCCAGTTTCTTCAATAGCTCGGGCACCACAACCGAACCATCTAGGCTTGTGAGCCTATCGAACGTGAGGTGTTCGCCGACCAGGCTATCAACCAAGAATGCGAAGAATTTATTCTGCTTAAAAAGCAAGCTTCTTTTCGCCTTAATGACTTCAAGCAGCGAGTTTTGAACCACCTCCGGCGTCATACTCAAGGCCGAAGCAAGAACCTCGATATCCAAGAGAAAATTCTCGATGCAATAGTAGGGCAAATGAATGAACTGACCACTATTAGGGAAAGGGTTACCTTGATTGTCACCGTCGATGATAAAGTACGAATTCGGCCAAGAATTTTGTCCTAATTGAAATTTAAAAAGAGAAATAACATTGTTGGAATTTCCGCACGGAGAGACCGTGATTGACTTCTGAAAATGCTGCGCCAGTTTTTCAAGCACCAGAGCGTGGCTTGAATCTTCGACGAAGAATGTGAGCTTTGAGAAATCACCCAACGCAATAATTTCAACCGCATCACCAGCCAACCTACGCCTCTTCTCGGCGCTAAGGCTCTTACTCCACTCAACTTTGCCGGCTTGGCCCCAGCTAAGAAACTGCGCTTTTTCGAAGAATCTTGGCTTAAAAATCGTCCGACTATGCGTGACCACAATAGCCTGTTTGGCGTGGTTTTCGCACAAATCGTCCAAAAAACTAAAAAGCCTTTCCTCCAGATGCCAGTTGAGATGAACCTCTGGTTCGTCGATCAGATAAACGTCGAACGCACTCATGCCAGTACTAATGTTGAGAATGAGCGAGAGGACTTCTTGCTCCCCCATCGAAAGCGCCTCTACCGGGAACTCGACATTTCCCGCCTTTTGCATTTTTATGCGAGGTGATCCCAGCACCGAATCCCACTGAACCAGCAAGCGGTAATTTGGAAAAACTGCGCCGATAACCTCGTTAAACTCCTGAGCAACGGCCGTCATATGCGCATGCCGATCCAAACCATCCTTAGCTCGGTACTCAAAGAGAAGATAATAGAGATCGGCCAACGAATTATAGGTATCGAAACCTGTGGTATTTATTTGCGCATTGATGCGCTCATTGATACTGGTATCCCAGGTTCGGTTGTTCTGCCGGAAGAATTGAACAATATTATCGACGGCTCGCCGCTCTGAATTTCGCTTCGGACTGAACACCTGCATCCGGAGTGCTTGACTCGGGTCCGACGCGACAGCCTGACCACCGCCTCTGAGCGCCTGAAGCATTTGAGTTTTCAATGTGCCGTTCTCGCCGCTTACGATATTTAGCCCAGGCCCAAACTCCATCCGCCCCTCTAGCACGCCTCCGAAGATATTGAAGTTTGCGAACGCAATGTGATTTGCCATGGTTCCTCTTTGTTGCTTGTTCAGTCGCGGCCCGCATGGTCTCACGACCTAGCAGTATCGGGAGAACAAACTGAAACGCCCTGCGCCGGGCTCGCTCGCGGTTGGACGGAACGTCCTCCATAACCGCAACGCGTCGCCTGACGAAGGAGCCACGCTGTTCGCGTCCAGCCTGTTGATGCGCGCGGGATGTGAAAGCGTCAATTGTCGGTCGCCTTGCTTACGAGCGAGGGCATGGTTCAAGCCCTCGGCTACCATGCCGTATGGGTGCAGGCCGATGAGGCCCGCCCGGCCCGATGCACCAACCAGATTTTTGGGTATTGGATTGGGTATGCATTGGGAACAGAAGAGAAATATTGTTTAAAATCAATAGCTTACGATATTTATGCGCATAGCCACCTGGAACGTCAACTCCCTCACCGCGCGTCTTCAACACGTGCTCGACTGGCTCATCGCCAACCCGGTGGACGTGCTCTGCCTGCAAGAGCTCAAGATGAGCGACGACAAGTTTCCCCTGGAGGTCCTGAAGTCGGCCGGCTATGAGGCCGCGGTCTTCGGACAGAAGACCTACAACGGCGTGGCCGTGCTGAGCCTCGCTCCGGTCCGGGACGTGCTGAAGAACATCGGCGGCTTCACCGATGAACACTCGCGCGTGATCAGCGCCAGCATCGACACACCGTCCGGCGAACTCCGCATCGTCAACGGCTACTTCGTCAACGGCCAGGCGCCGGGCACCGACAAGTTCGCCTACAAGATGAAATGGCTGGAGGCACTGCGTGACTGGCTGCGCGCGGAACTCGTCGCGCATCCGAACCTGGTGCTCCTCGGCGACTTCAACATCACGCCGGAAGACCGAGACAGCTTCGACCCCGTGGGCCTCGCCGAAACGATCCATCACACGACCGAGGAGCGCAACCACTTCAAGGACCTGCTGAAGCTGGGCCTGACGGACAGCTTCCGCCTCTTCGAGCAACCCGAGAAGAGCTATTCGTGGTGGGACTACCGCATGCTGGGCTACCAGAAGAACCGCGGCTTGCGCATCGATCACATCCTGGTGAGCGATCCGCTGCTTCCACGCGTCAAGGGTTGCGTGATCGACCGGGTGCCGCGCAAATGGGAAAAGCCCAGCGACCACGCGCCTGTGATCCTCGACCTCGAACCATGAGAATCGCGCTTGCCCTGACTGCCCTTGTCGCCGCACTCGGCCTTGCGGGTTGCTCGGCGCTGAATCCTGAAAAGAAGAGCGAAGGCGCTTCGCCAACCGCGCCAGGGGCTCAGGAAGGGCCGTCGGACCAAGTGGCCAACGTGCGGCTGATTACGCCGCAGACGCCGGCCGTGCGTGCCTATCGCAAGATCGGCGCGTCCTACATCTACAAGACCTATCCGAAGCGCATTTTCAAAGGCAAGATCCCGCCGCTGGTGTATGCGGTCGTTGTCACCGAAACCGAAGTCGACGCCACAGGGCGCGTGACGGCGGTGAATTTCAGCCGCACGCCAAGCCATGCGCCCGAGGTGCCTCCGAAGATCGCCGAGCTGATCAAGGGTGCGTCGCCCCTGCCGAACCCCGGCAAACTGGGCGCACACACCTATGTCGAGACTTGGCTCTGGGACCGGAGCGGGCAGTTCCAGCTCGACACGCTGACACTCGGCCAGCGCAGCCGCTGATTTCCGCCCTCCCCTGGCTTACTCCAGGCCCAACTCCTGAATCTTGCGCGTGATGGTGTTGCGGCCGATGCCGAGCTTTTGCGCGGCCTCGATGCGGCGGCCGCGCGTGCTGGCCAGGGCCGTGAGGATCAGGCGCGATTCGAAACGGCGCGACAGGGCATCCCACACGTCGGTGCGACCGGCAGCCAGCATGCTCTGCGCTTCCATTTCGAGCCCGCTTTCCCATGTGGCTGCGGCTGCGCCGGCGAGCGGCGCGGGCGCGGCGGCGACCGGCAACGGCAGCGCAATCGCCGCCGGCTCGTGCTCCGCCACTGCTGCCGGTACCGCCACAGGTGGCGCTGCAACAACCGCAGGAGGCGCCTCGCCGGCTGCAATCGCCATCACTTCAGGCGGCAGATCCTTGGCCTCGATCAGCTGCGCGGGTGCCATCACGGTCAGCCAATGGCAGATGTTTTCGAGTTGACGAACGTTGCCCGGGAAATTGAAAGCCGCCAGGCGGGCAAGTGCCGCATCGGAAATGCGCTTGGGCTCGACGCCCAGTTGCTTCGCACTTTGCTGCAGGAAGTGACGCGTGAGCGCCGGCACATCCTCGCCACGTTCACGCAACGCGGGCAGCCGCAGGCGGATCACGTTGAGTCGATGGAACAAGTCTTCGCGGAAGCCGCCCAGCTTGACGCGCTGCTCCAGATCCTGATGGGTCGCGGCAATCACACGCACGTTGGCCTTGACCGAGTTGTGGCCACCGACACGATAGAAATGCCCGTCGCTCAGCACACGCAGCAAGCGCGTCTGCAAATCGAAGGGCATGTCGCCGATCTCGTCGAGGAACAGGGTTCCGCCCTCGGCTTGCTCGAAGCGGCCGCGGCGCATGGTCTGCGCGCCGGTGAACGCACCGCGCTCATGGCCGAAGAGTTCGCTCTCGAGCAGATCCTTCGGAATCGCCGCCGTGTTGATCGCGACAAAGGGACCGTTCGCACGCGGCGAATGCTTGTGCAGCGCACGCGCGACGAGTTCCTTGCCGGAACCCGACTCGCCGGTGATCAACACCGTGACGTTGCTCTGCGACAGCCTTCCGATCGCCCGGAAGACATCCTGCATCGCCGGTGCCTGGCCGAGCATCTCGGGCGTGGCCGCCATGCGCTCCTCGGCCACTTCCTCGCGCTGGCTTTCGTCCACCGCGCGACGAATCAGCTCGACCGCGCGCGGCAGATCGAAAGGCTTCGGCAGGTATTCGAAGGCACCGCCTTGAAAGGCCGAAACGGCGCTGTCGAGGTCGGAGAAGGCGGTCATGATGATGACCGGAAGGCCGGGGTGCTTGGCCTTGATCTTGTCGAGAAGATCGAGGCCCGAACCTCCGGGCATGCGAATGTCGCTCACCAGGACCTGAGGGCCCTGCAGTTCGTCGTCGGCTGCCGCTTCGAGCGCCGCGAGTACCTCGCGCGTGTTGGTGAAGCTACGGGTCGGCAGGTCTTCGCGCAGCAGCGCTTTTTCAAGCACGAAGCGGATTGATTGATCATCATCCACTATCCAGATCGGCTTCATGCAGCTCCTTGTTGCGTGGCTGCTAGGGCAGCGGTATCAGTATCTTGAAATCGGTCCGGCCCGGGACACTGTCGCACTCGATCACGCCGTGATGCTGCTGCACAAAGGTTTGCGCAAGCGTCAATCCCAAGCCTGTCCCGCCTTCCCGGCCCGACACCAGCGGGTAGAAGATGCGGTCCTTGATCGCGTCCGGCACGCCCGGTCCATTGTCAATGACATGCAATTCCAGTGCCAGTCGATACCACTGCTTATTGAAGATAACCTGACGTGCGATGCGGGTCTTGAAGGTGATCTGCGCATCGCCTGCGGCGCGCCTTTCGGCAAGCGCTTGCGCGGCGTTGTGAACGATGTTGAGCGTCGCCTGGATCAGCTGCTCGCGATCGCCGCGAAACTCCGGGATCGACACGTCGAAATCGCGCTCGATGTGCAGGTCGCGAGGAAACTCCGCGAGGATCACCGAACGAACGCGCTCGCACACCTCGTGAATATTGACGTCGCCCACCACGTGCGGCCGGCGGTGAGGTGCCAGCAGCCGATCGACCAGCGTCTGCAAGCGATCGGCTTCGTGGATGATGACCTGCGTGTATTCGATGAGGTCGCGCGATTCGACTTCCATCTGCAGCAGTTGCGCCGCGCCCCGTATGCCGCCAAGCGGATTCTTGATCTCGTGCGCGAGATTGCGGATCAGCTCCTTGTTGGCTTGCGCCTGATCGAGCAGGCGCTCTTCGCGATCCTGCCGCACCTGCTGTTCGAGCGGTGACATCTCGACGATCAACTCGCCCGCCTTTTCGCTCTGCGCGAGCGTCACCTGCACCGGCATCAACTCATGATTGACGCGACGCAGCAGCGCCTCATAGCGCAGCGTGGCGAAGTCATTGCTGCGCGCGCCTTCAATGGCCGTGCGCAACACCTGGGGCTCCTGAAAACAAGCGCCGAACTGCGAACCTTCAAGCGTGCGGCGCGAAGTGCCCAGCGCATCCTCGAGACCGGCGTTGGCAAACAACACCGACCCGTCGATGCGAACCACGGCAATCAGCGTCGAAAGAAGATCAAAGGCCTGAAAGCGCTTGCCAGGCCCCGCCGGTTTACCAAAAGCCACGTGAGGAAGTCTCTTCCTGAAACGCCACGGAACCGGCTCCGCCGGGCCGTCGGCGTTGCCCCCGGCAGGGGGTTGGCGAAGCGACACGAAGTGCGCGCAGCCTGGGGGGGAGTGTCATTTGATTCGCTCGATCTCGCGTTGGATGCCGGCGATATCGCTCTCGTTGCGCGCAATCTCGGCCTTCATATCCGCCACGCGGTCCAGGTACTTCTGGTAGTTGCGCGATTCGCTGCCCTGCTTCTCGGGCTCGCCGTTGTTGTAGTCCTTGAGGAGCTGTGCCTGCCGCTCCTGTGCCTTCTTGAGTTCGGACTCCAGCACCGAGCGCGCCTCGCCGTCGCGCGCGCGCTGGTCCGCGCCGTCGACGCGCGGACTGCCCGCCGGCGACCGGGCGGCGGCGCTGGACGGTGCCGCGGAAGCGATCGGGCGATTGCCCTGCACCACCGTGACGTTGCCGCCCTCCATCACCTTGCAACCGCGCTGCTGGGCCACGGTAGCATTGTTGGTGTATTCGTTCCCGCAGCGCCAGACGCGCTCCTGCGCCTGGGCGTGCATGTTCAGACCGGCCACGGCAAAAGCAGCCAGCAGGAAAGCGGAAGGAGTCTTCATGGTCATGGATGTAGTGCGCATCAAACGGGCATTTTCGTGCAATTCGACAGGTGCGCCGTGCTGGTGTTCCTACCCAGGCCAAAAGAAAAAGGACGGCAGAAGCCGTCCTTTTTAACGCTGGCCGGGGCTCGGCTCAGAGTGAGTAGTACATGTCGAATTCGACGGGGTGCGTCGCCATGCGGAAGCGCGTCACTTCCTGCATCTTGAGGTCGATGTACGCATCGATGTACGTATCGGTGAACACGCCGCCCTTGGTCAAGAATGCGCGGTCCTTGTCGAGGTAGTCCAGGGCCTGGTCGAGGCTGTGGCACACGGTCGGGATCAGCGCGTCTTCTTCCGGCGGCAGGTGGTAGAGATCCTTGCTGGCGGCTTCGCCCGGATGGATCTTGTTTTCCACGCCGTCGAGACCGGCCATCAGCAGCGCCGCAAAGCCGAGGTACGGGTTCATCAGCGGATCGGGGAAGCGCGCTTCGACGCGACGGCCCTTCGGGTTGGCCACGAACGGAATGCGGATCGATGCCGAGCGGTTCTTGGCCGAGTAGGCCAGCTTCACCGGTGCTTCGAAGCCGGGGACCAGGCGCTTGTAGCTGTTGGTGCCAGGGTTCGTGATGGCGTTCAGCGCGCGAGCATGCTTGATGATGCCGCCGATGTAGTGCAGCGCGAAGTCGCTGAGGCCGGCGTAGCCGTCGCCTGCGAACAGGTTCTTGCCGTCCTTCCAGACCGACTGGTGCACATGCATGCCGGAGCCGTTGTCGCCGACGATCGGCTTGGGCATGAAGGTCGCCGTCTTGCCGTAGGCATGTGCGACGTTGTGGATGACATACTTCTGAAGCTGGACCCAGTCGGCGCGCTGGATCAACGTGCTGAACTTGGTGCCGAGTTCCATCTGGCCGGCATTGGCCACTTCATGGTGATGCACTTCGACCGGGATGCCGAGCGACTCGAGCACCAGGCACATTTCGGAGCGCATGTCCTGGAAGCTGTCGACCGGCGGGACCGGGAAATAGCCGCCCTTGACCGCGGGACGATGGCCGGTGTTGCCGTGCTCGAATTCCTTGCCGGTGTTCCAGGCCGCTTCTTCGGAGTCGATCTTCACCATGCAGCCGGACATGTCGTTCTGCCAGCGCACGCCGTCGAACACGAAGAACTCGGGTTCCGGTCCGAAGTAGGCAGTGTCGCCCAGGCCCGATGCCTTCATGTAGGCCTCGGCGCGCTTGGCGAGCGAACGCGGATCGCGCTCGTAGGGCTTGCCGTCGGAAGGATCGACCACGTCGCAGGTCAGGATGAGCGTGGTTTCTTCGAAGAAGGGGTCGATGTTGGCCGTGTTCGGGTCGGGCATGAGTTGCATGTCCGAAGCTTCGATGCCCTTCCAACCGGCAATCGACGAACCATCGAACGCATGGCCCGATGTGAACTTGTCTTCGTCGAACGCGGAAACCGGCACGGTCACGTGCTGTTCCTTGCCGCGGGTGTCGGTGAAGCGAAAGTCGACGAACTTGACCTCGTTTTCCTTGACGAGTTTGAGTACATCGGCGACGGTCTTTGCCATCAGGTTCTCCTGGTTTGGATAGTGGTTGGAAGTATGGGTAAACCGGAATGCAGTTTTTGTGCCATTGTCACTGGCACCGAGGGGGCTCCGGCACTGCAGTGGCCCCCCAAAAACAGGCAAGTTGTAACCAAATTGGTGCGCGCTTGTTCATCGCACCAATTCAGGGCCAAGGCGTGCACCAAGGGCGTTCAGCCCCCCCAGCAACTGCGCGTAGGCGGCGTCGATCTTGTCCGAATTGCCTTTCACGCCGAGTTCGATGTGTCGGCCATGCTCGGCATGGTCGACGCTCGGCAGGCTGAACACCCTGATGCCCGGATGCTCGCGCTCGATCGACTGCATCAAAGGGGTCAGCGTCGCCTCCATGGAGCCGTAGACGATCACGGATTTCTCGACCGCACGCCCTCGGGCGAACAGATGCGCATAGCGCTCGTCGAGCACCGACTCGATCATCGGCCACGCCATCACCGGGAAGCCCGGCACGAAGTGCACATCGCCCACGCTGAAGCCGGGGATCTTGTTGTACGGGTTGCGGATGATCTTCGAGCCCAACGGAAACACGCCCATGTTGAGGCGGTGCACGTTGTCAGGGCGGTCAGGCTCGTAGGCGGTGCCCTGTTCTCGCGCCGTGTCCTGCATGCGTTCGCGGATCAGGACCTCGGCCTCCGGATGCAGCGCCAACGGAACGCCAAGCGCTGCGCCCGCACACTGCCGGGTGTGATCGTCGGGTGTGGCGCCGATGCCGCCGGTGGAAAACACCACGTCACCCGAGTCGAAGGCGCGCGCCAGTGCGGCAGTGATGCGTACCGGCACGTCGCCGACGTACTCCGCCCACGTCAGCGACAACCCGCGGGCGCCGAGGAATTCGACGACCTTGGGCATGTGCTTGTCGATGCGCTTGCCGGAGAGGATTTCGTCGCCGATGACGATCAGACCGAATGATCGGCTCATGGTGCACTCCATTGATTTGCGGCGGCATTGTTGGCATCCGCCATTTCGAGCCCGGGTGGCGAGATTGCCGCTGCCGCTTGTTGCGTGCGCAACCGTGCCAGCGCATCGAGGCAATAGTGCGCGAACCACAGGGCGGAGAATGCAAACACCAGCGTGTAGATCCAGATCGCCAGCGGCGCGAGTACGAAGAAGGCCGCGGCGAACAGCAGACCCGACGCCCACACGATGCTGGGTGCGGCACCGAGGTAGCCGCAAAGCACGCCGATGCCGAGCAAGGGCATTCGATGCGCGCGCAACAGCGCATTCCGCTCCTCGGGCGTCGCGTGTTCGGACAGGGCGTCGAAGCTCATCACGCGGTAGGTCAGCCAGCCCCAGATGAGCGGCGGAAGGATCAGCACCAGCGGCGGAATCAGCCAGAGCGGCATCGAGACCACGAGGGCGAGCATCGCCAGCAGGGTGAGCCCGAGTGATCGCGCAACGCTTCCGATGAAGGAGGCACCCTTCTTCCGTTCAAGCGCCGGAAACCGGCGCTCTGCCACCAGGTGTGTGAGGGCGGGCGCCATGAGGCTGGCCACGACCAGCAGCGAGACCACCACGATCAGCGGCGTGACGGCCAGAACGACAACCAGTGGCGCCAGGATCGCCGTCACGTTGCTGGAAAACAGCTGGCCGATCCAGTTCCACAAGCTGGACAGCAAAGGCCATGCGTCCAGCGCTCCGCGCGTCCAGGCGACGGCGGCATCCCAATAAAAATAGCCCAGGATGGTCGCCAGGACAACCATGAGCGCCAGGGGCAGGAACGACAGAACGATCACCCGCGGGTGCATGCAATAGGCGACCGAACGCCAGAACGAATCGAGGAGGAGACGCATTGGTGCCGAGGATAACGCGGGCGTGTGAAGTAACCGCGCGCCGGAGGAGCGTCGGGGCTCTCAACTCCGTCCGGCCAGCCGCTTGAGGCCGAGCCACTGCTGCGCCCAGAAGCCGCGGCCGTAGTCCCTGACGCAACCCTCGGCGTCGGGCTCGACCTGATCGCGAATGCCGGTCGGGTCGTAGCGCTCCTCGAAGTTCGCGGTGCGGAACAACACATCCCACCACGGCAACAACACGCCGAAGTTGTGTCCGCCGAGCGTCCGCGGGCCGTGCGATTCATGTCCGATTCCGATGCTGTGGTGCACGCGGTGGAAACGCGGGCTGATCCAGAGCCGCTCGCCGAGCTTGCCGAAACCCAGCCGCAAGTTGGCGTGCTGCAGGCTCTGGCTGAGCTGCGTGAACGCCACGATCGCGATGAACTGCCCTGGCGCGACGCCGATCAACTGCGCGACGACGACAATGATCGCGTCATGGATGACGTCGTCGAGCAGATGGTTGCGGTTGTCGCTCCACATCGTCATCTGGCGCTGCGAATGGTGGAGCGAATGGAGGGCCCACCACCACTTGAAGCGATGCTGCCCCCGGTGAATGAGATATTCGACAAGATCGATCACGACCAGGTAGATCGCGAATGCGACCCAGGGAATGTCGGTTACGCCAGGCCACAGCTCGTCGAGGTGCATGGTCCCCCAGCCGGCGGCGCGCGCAGTGCCCAACAGGTCATCGAACAACGGCTCCACCGCGAAGAACATCGCCAGCCGGAACAGGCCCAATCGATGGATCAGCGTGTAGAGGATGTCAGTGCGAATGGCACGGCGGTCGACCACCGGTTCAGCGGGCCGCCAGCGCTGCAATGGCCCGATCAGCGCGACCAGCACCGCGATCTGGATGAGTCCGACCAGCAGCCAGCCCGTGGCGTCGAAAGCGTCCTCGACCCATCCGCCAAGGCCTATGGCGTAGACCGCCGGCTGCACGGCCGTCTCGAACAGCCATTGCTGCATGGTCGCGAAAAGATCGGTGAGCCGGTCCATTGGCATGCGATCCGATTCGAAGCCCGAAGGTTCAGGAGTGCGCCGCGATCCAGTCGCGGTACGCAGGATGCTGACGCAGCGTCTCGAAGCAGAAGCCCTTGGCCTTGAGACCGACGATCAGCGGTTCGAGATCCGCAGGCGCCCACGGATCCTTGCGCGACCAGATCCCCAGGTGCGCCAGCAGAATGTCGCCGGGCTGAATCCTGTCGAGCGCCTGTTGCAGCAGCTTCTCGTTGCTGAAAGTCTCGCTGGGCAATTCGTCGCCAAGGAAGCCCGCCGGCGCCCAACCGACATGTGCGTACCCACAAGCCTTGGCGACCTCGAGCAGCTTGGGCGAGGTCTTGCCACTCGGGGCACGGAAGAGCGGCAACGGCTTCTTGCCGGTGATGTCCTGCAGCCGCTCGTTGGACTTGGCGATGTCGGCGCAATACTGCTTGGCATCCCAGGTGAACTCCCGGCCCGCGAACGCGCCGGCCGTCGGCTTGATTCGGAAGCGCGGCTCGACGCCCTTCAGGTCGCCCCGCCAAACCGCATGGTCGTAGGTGTGCGATGCGAATTCATGACCCTCGGCCGCTCTCGCCTTCCACCACGGCGCCCAGTGGCTGTCCAGGCTGTCGCCATCGGTCTGGGTCCGCTCCGCTGCGGCAAAGAAGGTGACGCGCACGTCCTGCCGCTTGAGAACCTCGGCAACGAGCGGTGCGACGCCCATGTGGCCGGTGTCGAAGGTCAGGTACACCGGCTTGTTGCAGGTGCCCTGAGCGACGGCGCTGGTGCAAAGGAAGGCCGTCGTTACGAGCAACGACGAAGCTGTGAATTTAGGGCTTGGCATGGTCGAGCGTCCAGACACCGTGCGGCGATCGGCCGACATTGACCTGCCGCGCCACCGTGTGGCCGGCAAGGTCGACCACGCTGAGCTTCTTGGCCCAACGCGAGGTCACGAAGAGGGTCCTGCCATCGGCTGAAACATCCATGCAGTCCGGACCGCCCGGCACGGGATAGGTGTCGGTGACCTTGAGGCTCTGGATATCGATGCGGCTGATCGTGTTGGCCACGCGGTTGCTCACGAAAACGCTGCGGCCGTCGCCGGCCGAACGGAAGGCGTGCGCGCCCTTGCCGGTCGGGAGCTTGCCGACGAGCTTGGGCTCTGCCCCGGCCACGTCGAACACCTGCACGCCGTCGCCGCCGGTCAGTCCGACCAGCAGGGTCTTGCCGTCATGAATGCCGAAGATGTCGGCCGGCATCGGCCCGGTCGGCGTGCGCCAGCGGATGGTCTGCGTCGCAAGGTCGACGGCAATCAGCTCGTCGCTGTCCTGCATGGTGACGTAGGCCGTCGTGCTCTTCGGGTCGATCCAGATGTGGCTGGGCGTCTTGCCGGTCGGGATTCGCTTCACCAGCTTGGGCTCCTTGCCGTCCCAGCGGTAGAGATCGACGTGGTTCAGGCGATTGCCCGCTGTCACGAACCATTTCATGTCCGGCGAAAAGCGAAGCTGATAAGGATCGATGATCCCGTAGACCACGCGCTGCACTTCGGCCGTCCGAGGATTCAGGAACGTCAGCGAATCACCCGCCGAGTTCGCGACGATGAGGGAACTCTCGTCCGGCGTCAGGTAGAGGTGATGCGGTTCCTTGCCCGTGGGGATGCGGACCTTTTCCGTCCAATTGCCCGGATCGATCACGCTGACCGTTGCGTCGAGCGAATTCAGCACGAAGATGGGAGGCGGTTCGGCGGCGTGTGACGGAAGCGCTGCACAAACAAACAAAAAGGCCGCGAGGCGGCCTGTCAGGGAGAGGATGTAGCGCAAGGGAGAGGGTCCGAAAGAGGTTGTGCGATTTTAACGATCGACACCCTCCCCCGGCTGACCTCATCGCGTATTTCGCAACGCTTCGACTTGCGCTGAATCAAGCCATCGCCAGCACCCGGGCGCAAGGTCCTCAGGGAGCGCGACAGTACCGATTCGTGAACGATGCAATGCCTCGACGCGGTTTCCCACGGCGGCGACCATGCGCTTGACCTGGTGGTACTTGCCCTCGGTCAAGGTCAGCCGGAGGTGCAACGGACCGGGAGCCTCGCAGGCCGCGGCACGCACCGGCTTCGGATCGTCGTCCAGGACGACGCCCTCAAGCAGGCGAGACACCTGCTTCTCGTCGATCGGATGCTTGGTCGTGACCTCGTAGACCTTCGGCACGTGGTGCTTGGGCGATCCCATCCGGTGAATGAATTGGCCGTCGTCGGTCAGCAGCAACAGGCCCGTGGTGTCCTGGTCCAGCCGCCCTATCGCCTGCACGCCCTGGACGGCGCTCTTGTTCGGCCGCAGGCGCAGCGGCGACGGAAGCAAGGTATAGATGCTGGGGTAGGTCGACGGCTTTTGGGAGCACTCGGTGCCGGCCGGCTTGTTGAGCATCAGGTAGGCCTTCTCGTGGTATTCCCACTCGGCGCCCTGCACAGTGAAACGCAGATCCTCGATGGCGAGATCCTCCCCCGGCGGCACCCCCGCGCCACGCACGGTCACGAAACCCTGTTGCACCAGCCCTGCGCAGACACGTCGGGTCCCGAAACCTTGCGTATAGAGAATCTCCTCGATCTGCATCAGTACCCGAGCGCCAGTCCCGTATTGCGGCGTGGGTCGTTGGCCCCGTAGAAGCGGTTGTTGCCTACCGGCTTGCCGCCCAGCGAAGGGGCGCCGACGATGATCGCGGCCACGTGGTTCGCCGGCTGAGGCACGCCGAGGTTATGGCCCATGTCGATGAGGATCTTGCGCGTATCTGGCGACAACGCGAAGGTCTCGACATTGGTCACGTCGGGTAGCCATTGCTGATGGAAGCGCGGAGCGTCCACGGCTTCCTGAACGTCCATGCCGTAGTCGACCACGTTGAGGATGGTGTGCAACACCGCCGTGATGATGCGGCTTCCCCCCGGAGTGCCGACGACGAACACGGGCTTGCCGTCCTTGGTCATGATGGTCGGGCTCATCGAACTCAGCGGGCGCTTGCCCGGAGCGATGGCATTGGCTTCACCCTGCACGAGGCCATACAGGTTGGGCACACCGACCTTCGAGGTGAAATCGTCCATCTCGTTGTTGAGGAGTACACCCGTGCCTGCCGCCGTGACCTTGGCGCCGAACCAGTCGTTAAGCGTGTAAGTGACGGAGACCGCATTGCCCCACTTGTCGACGATCGAGTAGTGGGTGGTGTTGCTGCCCTCATGCGGTGGAACGCCCGGTTTGATGTCCTTCGAGATGCCGGCTTTGTTGGGATCGATCACTGCCCGGACCTTCTCGGCGTAGCCCTTGTCGAGCAGTCTGTCGAGCGGGTTCTTCACAAAATCGGGATCGCCCAGATAACTGTTGCGATCGACGTAGGCATGGCGCATCGCCTCGATCTGATAGTGCACGGCCTGGGCAGACCGAAAGCCCAGATCCTTGAGCGGATAGCCCTCGAGGATGTTCAGCATTTCGCAGATCACCACGCCCCCCGAACTCGGCGGAGGCGCCGAGATCACGTGGTAGCCGCGGTAGTCGCATTCGACCGGCGGCAATTCGCGCGTCTTGTACTGGTCCAGATCCGCTTGGGTGATGAGTCCCTTGCCGGCCTGGCTCGATGCCACGATCGCATTGCCCACCGAGCCCTTGTAGAAACCATCGACGCCGTGGTTGCTGATGGCTTTCAAGGTTCTTGCCAGATCCTTCTGCACCAGCTTCTGGCCGACCACGAAAGGCTCGCCCCTGTTCAGGAAAATCGCCCCGGAAACCGGGTCCTTCTTGAAGTCTGCAGTGGCAGTCGTCAACATGTCGATATCGCCCTGCTCGAGCGCGAAGCCGCGCTCTGCCAAGGCAATTGACGGCCTGATCAGTGCGGCGCGTTTCATCGTGCCGTACTTCTCACGCGCGAATTCGAGGCCGGACACCGTGCCGGGCACACCCACGGCCAAATGCCCGTTCGTGCTCAACCCCTTGATGACATTCCCGTCTTTGTCGAGGTACATGTCGGCCGTAGCAGCAAGAGGCGCTTTTTCGCGAAAGTCGAGGAAAGTCTTGCGGCCGTCGGCCAGTTGCACGGTCATGAACCCGCCGCCGCCGAGATTGCCTGCCGCCGGATAGACCACGGCCAGCGCGTAGCCAACAGCAACCGCCGAATCGATCGCATTGCCACCGCGCTTGAGCACATCGACGCCGACTTGCGTCGCCAGGTGCTGCGCGCTCACCACCATCCCGTTTTCCGCAGCGACGGGTGCCTGCGAGGCCGCGTGAAGTTGGGCCGATCCGGCCAGCGAAAGCATCGCCGCGACGGTGATGCGGAGAGCCAAAGTCCACTCAAGTTGTCTCATTGTTTTGCCCGAGTATTGGAAGGTTCTTTCAGCGACGCTTCGGGTGCCATGTTTTTCGCGCCATGGCGCCCGTGGTCTTGTATGGTGGAGCTGGGGGGATTTGAACCCCCGTCCGTCAGCCTTCTTCGCGCAGATCTACATGTTTAGCGATCTGATTTAGGTCTCGCCACCGGTGTCGCGCAGTCGCACGCTACATCGGCCGCCAGCACCCTATTTTCTCGCCCCGACCCAAGGTACCCGGATTGGAGCCAGCCCATGTAGATTATCTTTGCAGCCGGGAGGCGTCAGATTGCTCTGTGCCCCCTTGCCCAGCCCATCGGCCTGCTGTTGCAAAGCTCACCGGCAATTAAGCGGCGAGTGCGAAACGTTCGTCGTTTGCAGTTAGTTTGTTTGAATCTGTTTTACGAGCGCATTCAGCTCGACATGCCCCGCTGCGATTCCGAACCCACGTCGAAACCAGTGCAGCCCCAAGCGAATCATTTTAGGCCTGTTTAAGCAGTTGCAAGAGTTCCATCGGCGAAGAGATGGCTGCATCGGCATCCCAGCGCGCAACCTCCGCCTGTTCGCCCATGTAGCCGTACGTGGCCGCGACCGTTCGCATCCCGGCGGCGCGGCCCGCCATGATGTCGCGCTCGTCGTCACCCACATAGACACAGGATTCCGGCGCAACGCCAATACGGCGCGCTGCCTCGAGCAACGGCTCGGGATGGGGCTTCGCGAACGGGGTCGTATCGCCGCTGATAATCGCCCGGGCCGTTTCGAACAGGGGGATCGCCCGCGTCAGCGGCTCCGTGAATCGAACCGACTTGTTCGTCACCACACCCCACTGCAATCCACGCGCGCAGAGCGCCTCGACGAGCTCGGCCACGCCGGCAAAGACCTGGGTGTTCCGCAGCATCCGGGCTTCGTAGTTCAGAAAGAACTCCTCGCGCAAGGGTACGAATTCGGGCGCATCCGGCGTGATGCCGAAAGCCACACCCAGCATGCCCCTTGCACCGGCACCGGCCATCGGCCGGTAGCGGTCCAGCGGCAGCGAAGCCATTCCCCTGTCCGTGCGCATCTGGTCGGCCGCTGCACCGAGATCCGGGGCGCTGTCGATCAACGTGCCGTCAAGGTCGAACAGGACCGCTAGCGTGCCTCGCGCCCCCATCATTGAACCCTTGCCGGCTTCTGGGTGGCGAACATGTAGTTCACGCTGGTGTCATTGCTGAGCCAGTAGCGTCGAGTCACGGGGTTGTGCTCCAGGCCACACGTTCGGCGCAGATCGAGATTGGCGGCCCGGCAATAGGCAGCCAGTTCGCTTGGTCGGATCAGCTTCTGATACTCATGCGTGCCACGCGGCAGCATGCCCAGGACGTATTCCGCACCGACGATCGCGAGCAGGAACGACTTCAGGTTCCGGTGAATGGTGGAGAAGAACACCCACCCGCCCGGCTTGACGAGATCGGCGCACGCCTTGACGACCGAGGCAGGCTGAGGCACGTGCTCGAGCATTTCCATGCAGGTAACGACGTCGAAGCTCTCGGACTGCTCAGCAGCCAGCGCCTCGACGCTGACCGACCGGTACTTCACACCTCGAGTGGCAGCCTCCAGCGCGTGCAACTGCGCCACTTTGAGGGCTTTGTCGGCCAGATCGATGCCGAGGACCTCCGCACCCTTGCGCGCCATCGAATCGGCCAGAATCCCGCCACCGCATCCGACATCGAGCACTCGGCGCCCCGCGATCGGCGCTATACCGTCAATCCATTCAAGTCGCAATGGGTTAATTTCGTGCAGAGGTCGAAATTCGCTTTCGACGTCCCACCAGCGATGCGCGAGTTCAGAGAATTTGGCAAGTTCAGCCGGATCGGCATTCACGGTATCGGTCATGTGTCGATTATGAATCGGCTCGAATTCGCCGCCCGACTGCATCAGGATTCGAACTGAGTGAAGCGCAATACTGCAATGACTGCATCGCGCGCAGCCATAAAAAAACCCCGCCGAGGCGGGGTTTCATTAGCGATTCTTGCGAATCACTTGTTGGGGCGGGTACCAACCACTTCGATTTCCACGCGACGATTCTTGGCGCGGCCTTCGGCAGTGCGGTTGTCAGCGATCGGCTGGCTCTTGCCCTTGCCTTCGGTGTAGACGCGGTTCTTTTCGATGCCCTTCGAGACCAGGTAGGCCTTGACGGCTTCAGCGCGGCGGACCGACAGCTTCTGGTTGTAGGCAACAGTACCGATCCAGTCGGTGTGACCGACTGCGATGATCACTTCGAGGTTCACGTCCTTGATCTTCGAGACCAGGTCGTCCAGCTTGGCGCGGCCTTCAGGCTTGAGGACGTACTTGTCGAAGTCGAAGAAGGCGTCAGCAGCGAAAGTAACCTTCGATGCAGCGACTGCAGGAGGAACCGGTGCCGGAGCAGGAGCCGGAGCTGCAGCAGGAGCGGCCGGAACCAGAGCACCGTCGCAACCAGCGGCGGCCGTTGCGGGCGTCCAGTTGGCATCGCGCCAGCACAGTTCATTGGTGCCGTTCTTCCAAACGAGTTCGCCAGTGCCGTTTTGCCAGTTGTCGATCGCCGGGCCGCCATCTGCGGCGGTGACACGGGTCTGCGCGCCGGCGGCAGTGGCGAGCGCAGCGACTGCAAACATCATCGCCACTTTATTCAGTTTCTTCATGGTTCTCCTCTTGGGGAAAAAGCCGCAGCCGCGCTGCGAATCAAGGACGCTTTAAGTGACCACCACCCAAAACGTTGAGGCGATTGTGCCATAGGGTCTTTCGCAAACAGGCCGCCAGACGCCCCTGAAGCGTAGGACGGAGGCGGAATACCGGCCTTGTGTTGCGGCGGTGCGACACCGTCCACAGCGTAAAATTTCGCCTCCTTGCCGTCAGCCCGCCGCCCATGACCTCGTTCGCCAAAGAAACACTCCCCATCAGCCTCGAAGAGGAAATGCGCCGTAGCTATCTGGATTACGCCATGAGCGTGATCGTGGGGCGCGCCCTCCCCGACGCCCGGGATGGCCTCAAACCGGTGCATCGGCGCGTGTTGTATGCGATGCACGAGCTGAACAACGACTGGAACCGCCCCTACAAGAAGTCCGCCCGTATCGTGGGCGACGTCATCGGCAAGTACCACCCGCACGGCGACCAGTCGGTCTACGACACCATCGTGCGGATGGCGCAGAACTTTTCCATGCGCCACATGCTGGTCGACGGCCAGGGGAATTTCGGCTCGGTCGATGGCGATATGGCGGCCGCGATGCGATATACCGAGATCCGGCTCGCCAAAATTGCCCACGAAATGCTGGCCGATATCGACAAGGAAACCGTCGATTTCGGACCGAATTACGACGGCTCCGAAAAAGAGCCTTTGGTATTACCGAGCAAACTGCCCAATCTGCTGGTCAATGGCGCCGGCGGTATCGCGGTCGGGATGGCGACCAATATTCCGCCGCACAACCTGAACGAGGTCGTCGACGCTTGCCTTCACCTGCTGCGTCATCCGGACGCCAGCATCGACGACCTGATGGAGATCGTTCCTGCCCCGGATTTCCCGACCGCCGGGATCATCTACGGCATCAACGGCATCAAGGATGGCTACCGGACCGGCCGCGGCAAGGTCGTGATGCGGGCCAAGTGCCACTTCGAGGACATCGACCGAGGCCAGCGCCAGGCGATCATCGTCGACGAGTTGCCCTACCAGGTCAACAAGAAGACGTTGCAGGAGCGCATGGCCGAGCTTGTGCACGAGAAGAAGATCGAGGGCATCAGTCATATCCAGGACGAGTCCGACAAGTCGGGCATGCGCCTGGTGATCGAGCTCAAGCGCGGCGAAGTACCCGAGGTCGTCCTGAACAACCTCTACAAGCAGACGCAACTGCAAGACACCTTCGGCATCAACATGGTGGCGCTCGTGGACGGCCAGCCGAAGCTCTGCAACCTCAAGGACCTGATCGAGGTCTTCCTGCAGCATCGGCGCGAAGTCGTGACGCGTCGGACGGTCTTCACGCTCCGCAAGGCGCGGGAGCGCGGACACGTGCTCGAAGGCCTGGCGGTCGCCCTCGCCAACATCGACGAGTTCATTGCGATCATCCGCAACGCGCCGACGCCGCCGGTCGCCAAGGCCGAACTCATGAGCCGCGCCTGGGACAGCAAGCTGGTGCGCGAAATGCTCACCCGAACCCGCGCTGATGGCGGCGTGATCAACGCCGACGACTATCGGCCGGACGGGCTGGACCGCGAATTCGGCATGGGCAACGACGGCCTCTACAAGCTTTCCGACACGCAGGCCCAGGAAATCCTCCAGATGCGCCTCCAGCGCCTGACGGGCCTGGAGCAGGACAAGATCGTCGCCGAGTACAAGGACGTGATGGCGGAGATTGACGACCTGCTTGACATCCTCGCCAAGCCCGAACGCGTCTCGATGATCATTGGCGACGAACTCACGACGATCAAGCAGGAGTTCGGTCAAAGCAAGCTCGGCGCGCGCCGCAGCCAGGTCGAGCACAGCGCCTTCGACCTGTCGACGGAAGACCTGATCACGCCGACGGACATGGTCGTGACGCTCTCGCACAGCGGCTACATCAAGAGCCAGCCGCTGAGCGAATACCGCGCCCAGAGACGTGGCGGTCGCGGCAAACAAGCCACCGCAACCAAAGAGGACGACTGGATCGACCAGCTCTTCATCGCGAACACGCACGACTACATCCTGTGCTTCTCGAACCGTGGCCGGCTGTACTGGCTCAAGGTATGGGAAGTGCCCGCCGGTTCGCGCGGCTCGCGCGGCCGCCCCATCGTCAACATGTTCCCGCTGCAGGAAGGCGAAAAAATCAACGTCGTGCTGCCGCTGACCGGCGAGAAGCGCACCTTCCCGGCCAATCAATACGTGTTCATGGCGACCTCCATGGGCACCGTCAAGAAAACGGCGCTCGACGAATTCAGCAACCCGCGCAAGGCCGGCATCATCGCTGTGGATCTTGATCCGGGCGACTACCTGATCGGCGCCGCGCTGACCGACGGTGCGCACGATGTGATGCTCTTCTCGGACGGCGGCAAGGCCGTGCGCTTCGACGAGAACGACGTTCGTCCCATGGGCCGCAATGCCCGCGGCGTTCGCGGCATGACCATGGAAGACGGCCAGGGCGTGATTGCGATGCTGGTGGCGGAAGACGAGGAACAGAGCGTCCTCACTGCCACGGAAAACGGTTACGGAAAACGCACAAGCATTACCGAGTACACGCGTCATGGCCGCGGAACCAAAGGCATGATCGCAATTCAACAGAGTGAACGTAACGGCAAGGTGGTGGCGGCGACTCTCGTGCATGCCGACGACGAGATCATGCTCATCACCGACAAGGGTGTGCTCGTTCGCACCCGCGTTTCCGAAATTCGCGAACTCGGGCGTGCGACGCAAGGCGTCACGCTGATCGGCCTCGACGAAGGTGCAAAGCTCAGCGGGCTGCAGCGCATCGTCGAGAATGACGCGAATGTCGAGAGCGATTCCGGCGCCGACGACGCTTCCCCATCATCTTCAACGGAGAATCCTCAGTGAAAAAAATCAAACTCGCGCTCCTGACGGTCGCGCTCGCCGGCAGTTCGCTGGCCATGGCCCAGGACAAGGCGGCGCTGGTCAAGCAGTTCATCGACCTGCAACGACCTGGCATCGAGTCGCTTGCGCGCGGATTGGTCGAGCAGTCGAGCGCGCCTATTGCACAGGCCGGCTCGCAGTACCTGCAGACGCAGGTCCCTGCCGAAAAGCGGGAAGCGGCAGCCAAGGCTGCTGACGCGGAACTCAAGAAGTACTTCGACGACGCCTATCCCATCGTGCGCGACAAGGCGCTCCAACTCGCGCCTGGAGCACTGGGCCCGCTCATGGAGCAGAACTTCAGCGAAGACGAACTGAAGCAGTTGCTTGCCTGGATCAGCTCGCCGCTGAGCAAGAAATACCAGGAACTCAATCCGAAGCTGCAGACCGCCCTCACGGAAAAGCTGGTGGCAGAGACCCGTTCAACCATCGAGCCGAAGATGGTTGCGCTCGACAGCAGCGTCGCCAAGGCGCTGGGCGCACCGACGAGCGGCGCTGCTGGAGGAGCCCCGGCTCCTGGCGCCAAGTCAGCGCCGGCCAAGGCGCCCGCCAAGAAGTGACGCAGCCGGCAGGGCCGCGCCCGTACAACTTCTCAGCAGGGCCGGCCGCGATGCCGGAGGCGGTGCTTCAACGCGCGGCTTCCGAAATGCTCGATTGGCAGGGTAGCGGCATGAGCGTGATGGAAATGAGCCATCGCGGCAAGGAGTTCGGTGCCATCTGCGCGCAGGCTGAAGCGGACCTGCGCTTTTTGCTGGCGGTGCCGGAACATTTCCATGTTCTCTTCATGCAAGGCGGCGGTCTCGGCGAGAACGCCATCGTGCCGCTGAATCTTTCGCGCGGTACCAGTGCCGATTTCGTGGTCACCGGCAGTTGGAGCGCCAAATCCCAAAGGGAAGCGTTGCGCTATTGCAAGGCGAACATCGCCGCCACGAACGCCGCCGATCAGCACACCCGGATTCCCGATCCGGCAAGCTGGCGGCTCTCGAACGACGCTTCGTACGTCCACGTCTGCAGCAACGAGACGATCAACGGCATCGAATTCCACGAATTGCCCGATCTCGCGGCGCTCGGCAGCAAGGCGCCGCTGGTCATCGACTTTTCGTCGCACGTGGCTTCGCGGCCGGTGGACTGGTCCCGTGTCGGACTCTCCTTCGGTGGCGCCCAGAAGAATCTGGGACCGGCGGGCCTGACGATCGTGATCGTCCGGGACGATCTCCTCGGGCATGCGCTCGAGATCTGCCCCAGCGCATTCAACTACAAGACGGTCGCCGACAACCGCTCGATGTACAACACCCCGCCAACATGGGGCATCTATATCGCTGGGTTGACCTTCCAATGGCTGCGGCAGCAGACCGAGGGCGACCTCGCAGGCGTGGCAGCGATGCAAGCACGCAATATGGAAAAGGCGCGCCTCCTCTACGACTTCATCGACACCTCGTCTTTCTATGACAACAAGGTCGATGCCGCTTGCCGCTCTCGCATGAACGTGCCCTTCTTCCTACGCGAGGAAAGCCGCAATGAGTCCTTCCTTGCCGGCGCACGCGATGCAGGGCTGCTTCAGCTCAAGGGCCACAAGTCGGTCGGCGGCATGCGAGCAAGCATTTACAACGCCCTGCCGTTGGCAGGCGTGCAGGCTCTCGTAAGCTACATGCGAGAATTCGAGCGGTCGCATGCGTAGACGCACGCGCACCTGACCGATGACTGCACTTGCTCCCCAATCCTCGACACCGGATACCTCCTCCAGCCTTGCCGATCTGCGCGTGCAGATCGACTCGCTCGATCAGCAACTTCTCGACCTCCTGAACCGGCGCGCCCACGTCGCGGAACAGGTTGGCGAGGTCAAGAAGCGCGAGGGCACGCCTTATTTCCGCCCCGATCGCGTCGCGCAAGTGATCGAGAAGATGCAGAAGAGCAACGGCGGCCCGCTCAAGGCGCTGCATGTCGCTGCCATCTGGCGCGAAATCATGTCGGCTTGCCTGGCGCTGGAATCACCGCAGCGCGTCGCAGTGCTCGGCCCCGAAGGCACATTCTGCGAACAGGCAGCCGTCGAGTACTTCGGCGGCGCGGCCGACTTGATCTATTGCGCCAGCTTCGACGAAGTCTTTCACGCCACCGCCGCCGGGAGCGCGCAGTACGGCGTCGTCGGCGTCGAGAACTCCACCGAAGGCGTCGTTACCCGCTCGCTCGACCTGTTCCTGCATTCCCCCACCCATGTGGTTGGGGAGGTCAGCCTGCTGGTGCGCCACCACCTCCTGCGCTCCAGCAATTCGCTCGACGGCATTGAAGCGGTGCTCGCTCATCCGCAAGCCCTCGCCCAATGCCAGACCTGGCTTTCCAAGCATCTGCCCAATGCGGAACGGCGGGCAGTCTCCAGCAATGCCGAAGGCGCAAGGCTCGCTGCCACCAATCCGGCCTGGGCGGGATTGGCGAGCGAACGTGCCGCAACGCGGTTCGGGCTGCACATCGTGGCGCATGCGATCCAGGACGACTCCTACAACCGAACGCGTTTCGCCGTCATCTGCCTGCCGCAAACCCTGGCGATGCCGCCCCAGTCGGGTCGGGATTGCACCAGCCTGGTCGTCTCGGTGCCCAACCGCCCCGGCGCGGTCCACGATCTGCTGGTGCCACTCAAGGCCAACAACGTCTCGATGACCCGCTTCGAATCGCGTCCGGCGCGCACCGGTCAGTGGGAGTACTACTTCTACATCGACCTGGATGGGCACCCGACCCAGCCGAACGTCGCCGCCGCACTCACCGAACTGCGCAAACTCTGCGCGTTCTACAAAGTCATCGGCGCCTATCCAGTCACCGCCTGAGGCCCAGACGATGTTCGAGCAATTGGGTCTGATCGGCTGCGGATTGATGGGGGGGTCCTTCGCGCTCGCCCTGAAGCGGGCACGGCTCGTCAAGCGCGTCGTCGGCTACAGCAAGTCGCCATCCACGACCGAGCGGGCACGGCAGATGGGTGTGATCGACGTGGCCGCGCCGTCCGCCCTGCTGGCGGTATCGGGCGCCGATCTGGTCTTGATCGCGGTGCCGGTCGGGGCGTCCGAGCAGACCTTCAAGGCGATCCGCCACGGCATCACCGATCAGATGCTCGTGATGGATGTGGGGTCGACCAAGGGCGACGTGATCGAAGCAGCCCGACGGGGCCTCCAGGACCAACTCGGCGCGTTCGTGCCTGCGCACCCGATCGCCGGCAAGGAGGTCGCGGGCGTCGAGCATGCCGATGCCGGCCTGTACAAAGGGCGCAAGGTGGTGCTCACGCCGATCAAGGCCACGCTGCGATCGAATGTCCAGCGGGCCACCCAGGCTTGGACCGGAGTCGGTGCCAAAGTCGAGACGATGACGCCGGAAGCGCACGACACCGCCTTCGCCGCCGTCAGCCACTTGCCGCACCTGATCGCCTTCGCATTCACGACGGCCCTCGCGGCACACTCCCATGGCGAGCGCCACTTGGAGCTTGCCGGTCCCGGATTTCGCGACTTCACGCGCATCGCAGCCAGCGATCCAGCCGTCTGGCGCGATGTCTTGCTCGCGAATCGCGAGCAGGTCCTGCTCCAATCGCAAGCTTTCCGCGACGCCCTGCGGCAGTTCGAAGCTCTGGTGGCGTCGGGCGATTCGCAGGCGCTTGAAGACGCCATCACCTCGGCAAGCCGCATACGCGCGCAGTGGCAGCCTGGAGAATGACGCCCACCTCCGGACGCGTCCTGTCCATGCGTCCCGAACCGCGCATTCGCGCGTTGGAAGACTGACATGTTCTCGACCCCATTCCTCGACATCCCGGCGCTCGCGACCGCGTCCGGCACCGTCAGCCTGCCGGGCTCCAAGAGCATCTCGAACCGTGTTCTGCTATTGGCCGCGCTCGCCAGCGGCACGACCACTGTCCACGACCTTCTCGACTCCGACGACACCCGTGTGATGCTGGACGCCCTGGCGGCGCTCGGCTGCGACATCGAGCGAGCCGGAAACACCCTGCGAATCGAAGGGCTCGGCGGGACGTTGCGCACGGCAGAAGCCTCACTGTTCCTCGGCAATGCGGGAACAGCCATGCGCCCGCTGACCGCTGCGCTTGCACTGCTCGGCGGCGAGTTCGAACTGAAGGGCGTCCCGCGCATGCACGAGCGGCCGATCGGCGATCTGGTCGATGCCCTGAGCCAGCTCGGCTGCCGAATCGACTACCTCGGCAATCCGGGCTATCCGCCGCTTGCCATCCATCCGGTCGCGGTCGACGCACTTCAGGTCGACGCGCCCATACGCGTACGCGGCGACGTCTCCAGCCAATTCCTCACCGCATTGCTGTTGGCCCTCCCGCTGGCGGCACGACGCGACATCGTGATCGAAGTGGTCGGTGAGCTGATCTCCAAGCCTTACATCGAGATCACGCTCAACCTGCTCTCCCGCTTCGGCATCGAAGTGCAGCGCGAGGGTTGGCAACGGTTCACCATTCTGGCCGGCAGCCGATACCGATCGCCCGGCGACATCCACGTCGAAGCCGACGCTTCGTCGGCCAGCTACTTCATCGCGCTCGGCGCGATCGCGAAGGGTTCGGGCATCCGCGTAGAAGGCGTCGGCGCCGACTCGATCCAGGGCGACATCCGCTTTGTCGAAGCCGCCCGGCAGATGGGCGCACGCATCGAAAGCGGCCCCAACTGGCTCGCTGTCTCGCGCGACCCGTGGCCGCTCAAGGCGATCGACATCGACGCCAATCACATCCCTGACGCGGCGATGACGCTGGCCGTGATGGCGCTTTATGGCGACGGTCCAAGCACCCTGCGCAACATCGCCAGTTGGCGAGTGAAGGAAACCGATCGGATCGACGCGATGGCGAACGAACTCCGAAAGCTGGGTGCCACAGTCGAAGACGGGCCCGACTTCATCCGCGTTCATCCGCTGGCCGCGCCTGATTGGCGCGCGGCGAACATCCGCACGTACGACGATCACCGGGTGGCCATGTGTTTCTCCCTTGCCGCATTCAATCCGGCAGGCGTGCCTGTTCGAATTCTCGAACCGCATTGCGTCGCGAAAACCTTTCCCGATTACTTCGAGACGCTGTTCTCGGTCGCCAAAGCGATTGAGGTTCCGGTGATTTGCATCGACGGCCCGACCGCCTCCGGGAAAGGGACGCTCACCATCGAAGTGGCGCGCGGCCTCGGCTACCACTATCTGGACTCCGGCTCGCTCTACCGGGTGACCGGGCTCGCGGCGCGCCGCGGCGGCCTGGAAGCAGACGCCTCAAACGAGTCCCGGATCGCCGGGCTCGCCGCATCCCTGCCGCTCGTCTTCAGCGAGGGCAAGGTCCTGCTCGCCGGCGAGGATGTCAGCGATGCCATCCGAACTGAAACTGCAGGCATGGACGCTTCCCGCGTGTCGGCCCTGCCGGCCGTGCGCGCGGCCCTCTTGGGGCTGCAAAGAAGCTTTCGCCGGCTGCCCGGACTGGTTGCCGACGGCCGGGACATGGGCACGGTGATCTTTCCCGATGCGAAGCTCAAGGTCTACCTCACCGCCAGCGCCGCTCACCGGGCCGAGCGGCGGTATAAGCAATTGATTTCAAAGGGTATTTCGACTACACTTGACAGTCTTCGCGCCGACTTGGAAGCGCGTGATCTCCGGGATTCATCCCGCAGCGTCGCGCCACTGAAGCCGGCGCCTGACGCCCGCCTCCTGGACAACTCGCATCAAACGGTCGAGCAATCGGTCGAACAGGTGCTGCACTGGTGGCAGGAAGCACAGCCGTTCGGGTCATCCTGAACGGCATTTCGGTCCAGCAGGTCCCCGCCGCGCGACAGCGCACCGGCTTGCTGGTTGTTTAACCCCAACCGGGCTATCAGCCCCAACAACCGCCGTCTCCAGACAAGTCAGTCGCAAGCAATATTGCATGAGCGCCTGCAAACCCTGCGTGACGGAAGGAAAACACAATGTCTGAATCTTTTGCCGACCTATTCGAAGAATCCCTGAAGCGTTCCGAAATGCGCACCGGCGAGGTCATCACCGCCGAAGTCGTGCGTGTCGAGCACAACCACGTCGTGGTCAATGCGGGCCTCAAGTCCGAAGCGTATGTGCCGATCGAGGAGTTCAAGAACGACAAGGGCGAACTCGAAGTCCAGGCCGGCGATTTCGTTTCCGTTGCCATCGGCAGCGTTGAAAACGGCTACGGCGACACCATCCTCTCGCGCGATACCGCCAAGCGTCTGGCTTCGTGGCTTGCGCTCGAGAAGGCGCTCGAATCCGGCGACTTCGTCACCGGCACGACGAGCGGCAAGGTCAAGGGCGGCCTCACGGTCCTGGTCAACGGCATCCGCGCGTTCCTGCCGGGTTCGCTGATCGACACGCGTCCGATCAAGGACCTGACCCCCTACGAGAACAAGACCCTCGAATTCAAGGTCATCAAGCTCGACCGCAAGCGCAACAACGTGGTGCTCTCGCGCCGCGCCGTTGTCGAGGCCAGCATGGGCGAAGAACGCGCCAAGCTGATGGAAACCCTGAAGGAAGGCGCAGTCGTGCGCGGTGTCGTCAAGAACATCACCGAATACGGTGCGTTCGTCGACCTCGGCGGCATCGACGGTCTGCTGCACATCACCGACATGGCATGGCGCCGCGTTCGCCATCCGAGCGAAGTGGTCCAGGCCGGCCAGGAAATCACCGCCAAGATCCTCAAGTTCGACACCGAAAAGAACCGTGTGTCGCTGGGTCTCAAGCAAATGGGCGACGACCCGTGGATGGGCGTTTCGCGCCGCTACCCGCAGGGCACCCGCCTGTTCGGCAAGGTCACAAACATCGCCGACTACGGCGCGTTCGTTGAACTCGAACCCGGCATCGAAGGCCTGGTGCACGTCTCCGAAATGGATTGGACCAACAAGAACATCGCTCCGAACAAGATCGTCTCGCTGGGCGACGAAGTCGAAGTCATGGTCCTCGAAATCGACGAAGACAAGCGCCGCATCAGCCTGGGCATGAAGCAGTGCAAGGCCAACCCGTGGCAAGAGTTCGCGCAGAACACCAAGCGCGGCGACCGCGTCAAGGGCCCGATCAAGTCGATCACCGACTTCGGCGTGTTCGTGGGTCTGGCTGCCGGCATCGATGGCCTGGTTCACCTGTCCGACCTCTCGTGGAATGAAGCTGGCGAAACCGCCGTTCGCAACTACAAGAAGGGCCAGGAAGTCGAAGCGATCGTGCTGGCTGTCGACGTCGACCGCGAGCGCATCAGCCTCGGCATCAAGCAGCTCGACAGCGATCCGTTCACGACGTTCACGACCGTGAACGACAAGGGCCAGATCGTCACCGGCAAGGTCAAGACCGTGGACGCCCGCGGCGCTGAAATCGACCTCGGCGAAGACATCATCGGCTACCTGCGCGCCAGCGAAATCTCCCGCGACCGCGTGGAAGATGCACGCAACGTGCTCAAGGAAGGCGACGAAGTCACGGCCGTGGTGGTCAATGTGGATCGCAAGACCCGCAACATCCAGCTGTCGATCAAGCAGAAGGACATGGCTGACGAGCAAGGCGCCATGGCCAGCCTGAGCCAGCAGTCGGCCCGCGAAAACGCCGGCACGACCAGCCTGGGCGCTCTGCTGCGTGCCAAGCTGGACAACAACAGCGACAAGTAAGCCGCACCGGAAGACAGAGCCGGCCCTCGGGTCGCTCTGTCTTTTTTTTGTCTCCTCATTTCCTTGCCATGACCCGTTCCGACCTTGTCGAAGAACTCGCAGCGCGCTTTGCGCAGCTGACGCACCGCGATGCCGAATACGCCGTCAAGACCATTCTTGACGCGATGAGCGACGCACTGGTGCGCGGGCATCGCATTGAGATTCGCGGCTTTGGCAGCTTCACTGTGAATCGGCGCCCTCCGCGCATCGGGCGCAATCCGCGTTCGGGCGAGAGTGTTCAGATTCCCGAAAAGCGCGTACCGCATTTCAAGCCTGGCAAGGCACTGCGGGAGGCGGTCGATGCCCGCACCGCGGAACTCGACGCCGAGAAACGCAAGCGCGTCTGAAGCATAGAATTCCCCCGCCAACGGGGACGCGAATGAAATATCTCCTGTGGCTGCTCAAGGCAGCCATTTTTTTTACCCTCTTTGCCTTCGCGCTGAACAACCAGCACGACGCAACCGTCTATTTCTTCTTCGGCGCGTCATGGCGCGCTCCACTCGTACTGGTGGTGCTCGCCGCCTTTGCCGGCGGCCTCGTGGTCGGTGCCCTCGGCATGCTGCCGGGCTGGTGGAAGCATCGCAGCGCGGCGGCTCAGTTACCCGCCGCCCCGGCTGTTCCCGCACCGGCATCCGCCGCGCCCGCCCCTGCTGCCGTCGCAGCCACAGACCTACCCGCCGTACGCCAACATGGACTTTGACCTCAGCTGGTTGCTGCTCGGCCTCCCCATCGCATTTGTTCTCGGTTGGCTTGCTTCGCGCTTCGACCTGAGGCAACTCAAGATCGAGAACCGACAGGCGCCCAAGGCCTACTTTCGCGGGCTCAACTTTCTGTTGAACGAGCAGCAGGACCAAGCCATCGATGCATTCATCGAGGCGGTCCAGAACGATCCCGACACCCAGGAGTTGCACTTCGCGCTCGGCAACCTGTTCCGCCGGCGCGGTGAATACCAGCGCGCCGTGCGCGTGCACGAGCACCTGCTCGGCCGTGGCGACCTGAGCCGAGCAGACCGCGACCGCGCGCAACATGCGCTGGCACAGGACTTCCTTCGCGCCGGATTGCTTGATCGCGCGGAAGCGGCACTCCAGAAGCTCGAAGGCACACGCTACGAGAACGAGGCGCGGTTGTCGCTGCTCGCCATCTACGAGCGCTCGCGCGAATGGGCCCAAGCTGCGGCCGTGGCGCAGAAGCTCGACGAATCCGATCAAGCCAGCTACAGCACGCGGCGCGCCCATCACCTGTGCGAACAGGCCGCCGAGCGCGTCGCGGCCGGCGATCTCGACGGGGCGTCGCAACTGCTGCGCCAGGCGGTGGCGCTGGCCCCCCAAGCCCCTCGCCCCGCCATCGACACCGCAACCCTGCAACTGCGCAATGGCGACTCCGCCGCGGCCTTCGACACGCTCAAGGCGCTCAGCGAAAGCGCTCCGTTGGCGCTGCCCCTCTATGCCGCGATGCTCCAACAAGCAGCGGTTGCATCCCAGCGCTCCGGCGAGGCGCTGGCCTTGCTTCAGCGCCGCTATGTCGCCTCACCGTCGATCGACGTACTCGAAGCGATCATCGCCCTGGGCGGCGCGCCCGCCTTGCCTGACGATGCGCGATCCAACGACGTCGCGACGCCGGAGCCACGCGACGGCTATATCGCCCACCTGGCGCACCACCCATCCCTGGTGGCCGCATCGCGCTGGCTCGCCGGCGAGCGCTTCGAACACGAGCAGTTCCATCCGCAGGTGCAGCGCTCCCTCGACCAGGCCACGCGACCGCTCATGCGCTACAGATGCGCGGCATGCGGCTTTGAGGCGCACCAGTACTTCTGGCACTGCCCGGGCTGCCAGGCGTGGGACAGCTACCCGCCTCGCCGCGTCGAAGAGCTCTGAAGTTCAGATCGGCGCAGACTGCCGCTATCATCGCTGCGCCGCACGCATTCGGCATGCGGCGGGGCGCCAAAGGCGTTTCTCATAAAACAATGTCAGGGAGTTTTAAATGTTGAAGAAAATCTTGGCCGCCACGGCCATGCTGTTCGCGGTCGCCTCTTGGGCTGCAGTCGATGCCAACAAGGCAACGGAAGCGGACCTCGATGGATTGAAGGGCGTGGGCCCTGCCCTTTCCAAGCGCATCCTCGACGAGCGCAAGCAGGGCGAGTTCAAGGACTGGCCCGACTTCATGAGCCGGGTCAAGGGCGTGAAGGAAAAGTCGGCTGCCAAGCTGTCGGGCGAAGGCCTCACGATCAACGGTCAAGCCTTCCCCCATGCTGCCGAACACGCGGTGAAGGACGAGCCGAAGAAGACCGATACCGCAGCCGCGAAAGAACCGGCCAAGAAGTAAGCGCGTAGAGCGTCATTGACGCATCGCAGCACGGGCCGCCCTCAGGCGGCCCTTTTTCATTTGTCATCGCTGTAAAGCCGGGCGATGGGTCGGTCCGTGCTCACCTCGGTCGCCATGCAAGCGATCGCTCAGGGGTCGATCGATAGAATTGATCGCAATGCCCCTTGTCTTTCTCGTCGCTCTCCCTTTTGTCGCCAGCGTCGTCGCGGCCCTGCTGCCGTCGAATGCGCGCAACCGGGAATCGACGCTGGCCGGCCTCGTTGCGCTGGGATGTGCGATCCAGGCAGCCTGGTTCTTCCCGACGGTCGCCAGCGGCCATGTGATCCGGGAGCAGATCGAGTGGCTACCGGCACTCGGCCTGGACCTCGTGTTCCGGTTGGACGGCTTCGCATGGCTGTTCTGCATGCTCGTGCTGGGCATCGGCACGCTGGTGGTGCTCTATGCGCGCTACTACATGTCGTCGTCCGATCCGGTGCCGCGCTTCTTCTCGTTCTTCCTCGCGTTCATGGGATCGATGATGGGCGTGGTCCTTTCGGGCAACCTCATCCAGATGGTGTTGTTCTGGGAACTCACCAGCCTCTTCTCGTTCCTGCTGATCGGCTACTGGCACCATCGGCGCGATGCGCGGCGCGGCGCGAGCATGGCGCTCACCGTCACCGGTGCAGGCGGACTTTGCCTGTTGGGCGGCGTGCTGCTGTTGGGGCGGATCGTCGGCAGCTATGAACTCGACGCAGTGCTGGCCGCGGGTGACCAGATCCGCGCGGACCGGCTCTATCCCATCGCACTCGTGCTGGTGCTGCTTGGCGCCTTCACCAAGAGCGCGCAGTTTCCCTTTCATTTCTGGCTGCCGCGCGCGATGGCGGCACCCACGCCCGTTTCGGCATATCTGCATTCGGCCACGATGGTGAAGCTCGGCGTGTTCCTCATGGCACGCCTGTGGCCCGCGCTTTCCGGCACGGAGCAATGGTTCTGGATGGTGAGCGGCGCCGGCGCGATCACGCTGCTGCTCGGCGGCTATGTGGCGATGTTCCAGCGCGACCTCAAGGCGCTCCTGGCGTATTCGACCATTTCCCACCTCGGGCTCATCACCTTGCTGCTGGGCCTCAACAGCCCGCTGGCGGCGGTCGCGGCAGTGTTCCATATCATGAACCACGCGACCTTCAAGGCGTCGCTCTTCATGGCGGCCGGCATCATCGACCACGAGAGCGGCACGCGCGACATTCGCAAGCTCAGCGGGCTGCTCAAGCTGATGCCGATCACCGGCACGCTGGCGATCATCTCGAGCGCAGCCATGGCTGGGGTCCCGCTGCTCAACGGCTTCCTGTCGAAGGAAATGTTCTTCGCCGAGGTCGCCTTCGTCGACGCAACGCCATGGGTCAGCATGAGCTTGCCCGTCCTGGCGACGCTCGCCGGCATGTTCAGCGTCGCGTATTCGTTGCGCTTCGTGTTCGACGTGTTCTTCGGCCCGCCTTGCGCTCCCCCCGACGTGCCCAAGCAACCGCACGAGCCCCCGCACTGGATGCGCGTGCCGGTCGAGTTGCTGGTGCTGATCTGCCTGGTGGTCGGCGTGGCGCCGGCGTGGGCAGTCGGCGCCTTTCTCGCCGCGGCCGCCACACCGGTCGTCGGCGGCCAACTGCCCGAATACAGCCTGGCGGTGTGGCACGGGTTCAATCAACCGCTGGCGATGAGCCTCATCGCTTCATTCGGCGGCGTGGTGATCTACCTGCTGCAACGCCGCGGGCGCGCACGCGGCGCGTTCGAGACCACGCCGCTGCTGCATCGCTTCGACGGGCAGCGCATCTTCGAGAACCTGCTCGCGCGTCTCAGCGAAGCTGGCCGTCGCGGGCGGCGTTTGCTGGGCACCCGGCGCCTGCAGATGCAATTGCTCCTGCTCGTCGGAGTCGCGATCGCCGGTGCGGGCGCGGCACTTCATTTCACGCCGGCCGGGAGCGGGTCGCGCGAACTGCTCCCCTTCTCGCCCATGTTCGCGATGACCTGGCTCATCGGCTGCACCTGTGCCGTCGCGGCCGCATGGCAAGCCAAGTTCCATCGGCTCGCTTCGCTGATGCTGGCGTCGGGTGCAGGACTGGTGTGCTGCATCACCTACATCTGGTTCTCGGCGCCCGATCTCGCGCTCACGCAACTGGTGGTCGAGGTCGTGACGACGGTGTTGATCCTGCTGGGCTTGCGGTGGCTTCCGATGCGCACCGCCATGCCCGAACCGGCGCGCGGCCGGCTGCGCCATTGGGGACGGCGAGGACGCGACATGTTCATTGCGATCGCTGCAGGCGCCGGCCTGGGCTCGATCGCCTGGATGATGATGACGCGCCCCTTCCCGCAGAGCATCTCAACCTTCTTTCTGGAGCGCGCGCTGACCCGCGGGGGAGGCACGAACGTGGTCAACGTGATGCTGGTCGACTTCCGCGGCTTCGATACGTTCGGAGAGATCACGGTGCTGGGCGTGGTCGCCCTGACGGTCTATGCGCTGCTGCGCCGGTTCCGTCCGGCGCCCGAATCGATGGCGCTGCCGTTGCAACAGCGCCTCCTGGCCGACGACTTGAACACCGATCTGCTCAATCCACGACGCGCCAAGGACACCGCCGTCGGCTACCTGATGGTTCCTGCCGTGCTGGTGCGCCTGCTGCTGCCGCTGTCGGTACTGGTCTCCGTCTATTTCTTCATGCGCGGCCACAACCAGCCCGGCGGCGGCTTCGTGGCCGGGTTGGTGATGTCCGTCGCGTTGCTGCTTCAGTTCATCGTCTCCGGCACCGAGTGGGTGGAAGAGCATCTGCGCATCTACCCGAGGCGCTGGATCGCCGTCGGCCTGCTGCTCGCGCTGGCGACGGGTGGCGGCGCCATCGTGCTCGGCTATCCGTTCCTCACCACGCATACGGCGCACGTGCATCTGCCGATCCTCGGCGAGGTGCATGTCCCCAGCGCGCTGTTCTTCGACATGGGCGTGTTCGCGCTGGTGCTCGGCGCCACGATGCTGATCCTCACTGCACTCGCCCACCAATCGATTCGCAGCCACCGCTGGTCCGACGAACAGGCCGAAAAGGAAGCCGCCCGTGCCACGGCCGATGCAGAGGGGGCTGCAGCCTGATGGAAGTCGTCCTCGCCATTGCCATTGCCATCCTCACAGGCTCGGGGGTGTATCTGCTGCTGCGCCCGCGGACCTTCCAGGTGATCATGGGGCTCACGCTGATCTCCTACGCGGTCAATCTCTTCATCTTCAGCATGGGCCGGCTCAAGGTCGACAGCGAACCGGTGCTCGAACCCGGCATCGCCGCCACGCTCGCCAACACCGCGGACCCCATGCCGCAGGCGCTCGTGCTCACGGCGATCGTGATCGGCTTCGCGATGACGGCACTGTTCCTCGTCGTCCTGCTGGCCTCGCGCGGGCTGACCGGAACCGACCACGTGGATGGTGAAGAACGCCGGGAGACGCAGGAATGACCGGCTTTTTCAATCTGGTCGACCGGCTGCTCGAATTCAGCATGCCGCACCTGATCGCAGTACCGATCCTGGTGCCCATGCTGACGGCAGCCCTGATGCTGCTGCTCGGCGAACAGCGCCGGCGCACAAAGTCAGCCCTGAGCGTCGTGTCCGGCCTGATCGGCCTCCTGGCGGCGCTCGCCCTGCTGCGCTGGGTCAACGCACCCGCGACCGGCGGCGGGCCGGGATCGATCGGCGTCTATCTGCCGGGCAACTGGCATGCGCCCTTCGGCATCGTGCTCGTCGCGGACCGTCTCTCGACGATGATGGTCGCGCTCACCGGCGTGGTCGCCTTCGCGGCCTCCATCTATTCGACTTCGCGGTGGGACCGCGCAGGCGTGCATTTCCACCCGTTGCTCCAGTTGCAACTCATGGGCCTCAACGGCGCCTTTCTCACGGGCGACCTCTTCAATCTCTTCGTCTTCTTCGAAGTGATGCTCGCCGCCTCCTATGGCCTGCTCTTGCATGGCTCCGGCCGGCTGCGCGTGCACGCGGGCCTTCATTACATTGCGATCAATCTCGCCGCTTCGTCGCTGTTCCTGATCGGCGCCGCTTTGCTCTATGGCGTGACCGGCACATTGAACATGGCCGACCTGGGCGTGCGCATCGCCCAGATCGCTCCGGCCGATCGGGGGCTGGTGCACGCAGCGGCGGCCATCCTCGCGACGGCGTTCTTTGCAAAGGCCGGGGCTTGGCCGCTCAACTTCTGGCTGGTGCCGGCCTACAGTTCCGCCGTTTCGCCGGTGGGCGCGGTGTTCGCCCTGCTCACCAAGCTGGGCATCTACACCTTGCTGCGCCTGTGGACGGTGATGTTCGCGCCCGACACCGGCGCTTCCGCCGGATTCGGGCAAGGTGTGCTGGTCACGATCGGTCTTGCGACATTGTTCGTGGGCGCTCTCGGCATCGTCGGTACGCAGCGGCTGTCGAATCTCGCGGGCTTCAGCGTGCTGGTTTCGGCGGGGACGCTGCTGGCGGCCATCGGCTTCGGTCGGCCGGCCATGTGGGCCGGGGCGCTGTACTACATGCTGAGCTCGACGCTCGCGGTGAGCGCCTTCTTCCTGCTGATCGACATGATCGAGCGATGGCGCAATGCGGGCATGAGCATCGCGCCGCACGAAGTGTCCGGCGATGCGCCTTTTCTGTCCGAGGACCTGCGAAGGCTGGACGATGTGAACCTCGACGACAACGCGCAGGCCCTCTATGGCCGGGCCATCCCCGCGGGCGTTGTCTTTCTCGGGCTCGGTTTCGTCGGCTGCACGATCCTGCTGGCGGGGCTGCCGCCGCTCTCCGGATTCGTCGGCAAGTTCGCGATGCTGTCGGGCCTCTTCGGTGCCGCGCAGATCACTCCCGCGGCCTGGACCTTCATGGCGCTGCTGCTCGTTTCGGGTTTCTTCACGCTGATCGCGCTGAGCCGCACGGGCATCCGGCATTTCTGGACCCAGGCACATGCAACCCTGCCCGCACTGCCCGCGCTCGAGGTACTGCCGGTTGCAGCGCTGCTCGCGGCCTGCTTCGCGCTGACCTTCTGGGCAGGGCCGGTGATGCATCACGCAGCCTCCACCGCCGAAGGGCTGCGCACCCCCACTGCATACCGCGCCGCCGTGCTCGGCGCACGCGAGGTTCCAAGTCCGCCCGCCCCACCCGGAGCCGCGAAATGATGAAACGCTGGATGCCATCGCCGCCGCTGTCGCTGGGACTCTTCGTCGTATGGGTGCTGCTCAACCAGTCGCTGGATCCCGCGACGCTGCTGCTCGCCGCGATCCTTGCTTTCGCGGTGCCATTGCTGACCCAGTCCCTCAGGCCCTCGACCGTCAAGATGCACCGGCCGGGCCTTGCGCTGCGGTTGAGCGGCCTGGTGCTCTACGACATGGTCGTTTCCGCCCTGACGGTGGCACGTCTGCTGCTGACGCGGCGCAACGCCGACATGAAGCCGTGCTTCGTGCGCGTGCCGCTCGATGTGCGTGATCCGAACGCGCTGGCAATGCTCGCGATGATCATCTGCCTTACCCCTGGCACGGCATGGGGCGAGGTTTCGTTCGACCGCTCGAGCCTCCTGATCCACTTGTTCCATGAACCCGACGAACAGGCCTTCATCGCCATGGTCAAGGCCCGCTACGAACGTCCGCTGATGGAGATCTTCAAATCATGACGCCGATCCTGTTCTGGGCGCTCAAGCTCGCGCTGTTCTTGCTCGCAGTGGCCATGGCCTGCGCCGTCGCCCGCCTGCTTGTTGGTCCGACCGCGCAAGACCGCGTGATGGCGCTCGACTGCCTCTATATCAACGGGATGCTCATGATGCTGGTGCTGGGCATCGTCTATACAAGCAACGTCTACTTCGAGGCCGCAATGCTGATCGCGCTGTTCGGCTTCGTGAGCTCGACGGCGCTGGCGAAATTCCTGCTCCGGGGCGAGGTGATCGAATGATGAAGGGAGCTTCAGCATGAACGGATTCATCGAAGGCCCCCTGCCGCTCTGGGCCGAAATCCTGACCGCGGTGTTCGCCGTGACCGGCGCCGCTTTTGCGGCCATCGGCTCTTTCGGGCTGGTGCGGCTGCCCACCTTCTTCCGCCGAATCCATGCACCGACGCTGGGCGCAACCTTGGGCGTGTGGAGCATCACGCTGGCAACGATCGTCTATTTTTCGGTGCAGGGATTCAGCCTGTTCCTGCACGCGTCGTTGATCGCATTGTTCGTGGCACTCACGGCGCCGGTCACGACCATCTTCCTGATGCGCGCGGCGCTGTTCCGCGAAAGACTGAAGGGCGGCGACGTTCCAAAGGCCGACCCGAAGGAGCCCTGAGGCTGGAAACGCCTTTCACATCAACTCGCCGCATACTCTCAACCATCTGGTGGAGATTGAAATGAAGATTCTTGCCTTGATGGCGGCATCGGCCGCCGGCCTGTTGCTGACATTGAGCGCCCATGCGCAGATATTCGGGACCGACAACAGCGCGGCCGCACGCGCCGCGCGGACCCGGCAAGGCACCGAGGCCGCAAGGGGGCCCCAACCGGGTGAAGGCAATCCGATCCCCGAGCCGGAGTCGAGGTTCTCGTCCGAGCAACGGGCAGCCGCGCGCGCCGAGCGCCGCACTGTCGGCTCCGAGGCGGCAAGGGGGCCTCAGATGGGTGAAGGCGACCCCATTCCCCAAGCCCGGCCGCGCGTGCAGAGCCCCGATCGCTCGGCAGCGCGCAGGGCCCGCGAAGGCGAAGCTGCGCGAGCAAACAAGGCCGGAGAGATCAAGTCGAAGGGCGAGACGACCTATTGACCCGCACGCGGGCGCGCTCGCTCAGGCGAAAGACGCGTGAAAGGACGCATCGGCCGGAGGCAGCCCAGGCGAGCCAGGCTGGTCGCGGTCCGAAGCTCCCAGGACAAGGTGCCCTGGCGTCTGCCGACGTCCAGCGAGCGCAGGAAGAGCGCCTCGACCTCGCCGTCAGCGGCGCCAGCTGCTCTGAGATTCTCGCCAACCTTGCCGCTTTCGACACGTTCGACGCTTCGGGCATCGACTTGCGTCATCACGAGCGTGCCCATCATGTCGCGTTGCTTGGGGTCCGACGCCGCCACGCTCGGTGCCCGGTTCATCAGCACGTTTTCGTAGCGAGCGCACCAGCCTGAAGGGACCGAAGCTCAGCGCACCTTCGATGATCGCGATCGACGCGTCAGTCATGGCGCGGCAAGCGGAGTTCAGGCCGAGAGGGCGTCCGCGGCGTCGAACTCATCGGAGAACTGGGCATGGGAATCCTTGAAGCAAGTCCCGCGCCGTGCAGTGGCGGGATACCGGGCCTGGACCGGGAGGATATCGCGGCGAGCGTGTCCGGACGATTACATGCCGCGAGGCACTGTCTTCCTGATCCCGACGGATACGAGAAGCACCAACGAAAGCGCGGCGATCCCCACGAAGACGCCTCCCAGCCGGAGCAGCGCGGCTGCGCCATCGACCGTCCAGCCGCGATCCTGCACGAACACCATGAGAAACGCCACGCTGAACTGGATCGCCATGTATCTCACGCCGGGCGGTCCGCCCTGCAGATACGCCCCTGCCCATGCGCCGAGTCCCAGGACGAACTGGCATGACAACGGCCGTTGTTCAATGAACGGCAGCAAGGCGAACGCCACCACCCCGGCGGCCAGGCATCCGGCGAAACGCTGAACCATGCGCTGCATCACGGAAACGTGCACGTCGCTTGTGCGCCCACCTAGAGGAACGATCAGCACGGCGATCGACGTCACCATCGCCTGGKGAAACGACTGCAGATCGCGCGCGACGACCATTGCTGCCAGAAGCGTCACGGCCAAGGCACCGTGCAAGGCATGCAGCGCCGCGTCGCCCCGGACTGGCAAAGAAGGAACGGAATGGATGGGCGGCGCCGACGGGGAAGGAGCGGCATCGCGCCGCAACCACCCAACCACGACCCGCCACTCCGCCAGGGCTGCCACGAAGACGCAGGCCAACGTCCCGACCACGATGTTGGCGACCCGCTCCTCCGCAAAGGCCATCAGGTTCGCACGCGCGCTGAAGGCCTCGCACATGACCATGACGAAGGTCACCAGGGCCAGCACCCACGCATAGCTGTGCCTCGAAAGAAGCGATGCAAACAGCCCGCCCCATGCGGCACAGGACAGCACCAGCACGAAAGCGACGGGATGGTCGCCCATCGGCGGCCCCAGCACAAGCCCGGCGGCCGCGCCGAACAAAGTGCCAAGGATCCGAAGTGCACCGCGATAGAGCGATGCAGCGAAGGCGTCCTGCATGACCACGAACGCGCTGATCGCCGCCCACCAGGTGTCACGCAACCCCAGCGCATGCGCCGCCATGACCGCAATGACGACCGAGAGCACCGGCCGCATCGCCTGAATCGCGCGCGAGCTGGACATGGAGGCTTTCAGGATGCGTTTGCCTGGCGGTTGATGGAAATCCGCGCCATTGTCGGCGAGCCCGGGCCTGCAGGAACGGCCATTGCCGGCAATGGCCGGGCATGATTCGCCCATGCATCTGTCCGAATTGCTCCAGAACTACGGCTATCTTGCGGTCTTCTTTGCCGGCCTCTTCGAAGGCGAGACGATCCTGATGCTCGGCGCCTTTGCCGTGCACCAGGGCTATCTGTCGCTCGTTCCGTTGATCGCCTGCGGCGCGGCGGCCGCCTTTCTGACCGATCAGTTCTATTTCCACCTGGGCCGACGCAAGGGCGCGGAACTGCTCGCAACGCGGCCGAAGTTGCGCGCTCACATCGAACGGGTCAACGGATTCGTCACCCGCCATCCCATTGCGACGATTTTCCTGATGCGATTTGCGTGGGGCCTGAGGATCGCAATGCCGGCCACGCTCGGCATGGGCCGCATGTCAGCCGTGCCCTATGCGGGCCTCTGCGCCGTCGCGGCGATCGTCTGGGCGACGGTTGTGGCCTTGTTCGGCGTGAAGCTCACGGGCTGGATCCACGCGTGGGTCGGCCATCTGCGACCCTACGAACACGACCTCATCCTGGCGGCGCTCGTGATCACGCTGGCGGTCGCGCTCTTCAAGCAGTTGCGCGCCCGCCGCTGATCATTCGCGGACTTCGAGCGCCCGGTTGATGCGCAGCGCTACCAGCGTGCAGACGGCACCCGAAAGAAGGTACACGCTGACATAGCCGAGCCCGAAGTGCGACGAAAGGCCCAGCGCCACCAGCGGCGCGAAGGCGGCACCGATCAGCCAAGCCAGGTCGGAGGTCAGCGCGGCGCCGGTGTAGCGGTATTTCGCTTCGAAATTGGCCGTGACAGCACCGGCGGCCTGGCCGTACGACAGGCCGAGGATCACGAAGCCCACCAAGATGAAGACGTCCTGCCCAAGCCGGCCACCATCCAGCAGCGTCGGCGCGAAACCGCTGAACACCGCAATCAGCACCGCGAGGCTGCCGAGCGTGTTGCGCCGGCCCATGCGGTCGGCGATCAGGCCCGAAACGACGATGCCGATGGCCCCGAGCACGGCGCCCACCATCTGGACCACGAGAAATTCGGTGATGGACTGCGTCGAGTAGAGCGTGATCCACGAGAGCGGAAACACTGTGATCAGGTGGAACAGCGCATAACTGGCCAGTGCCGCGAAGGCGCCGATGACAATGTTGTAGCCCTGCGACCGCATCATCTCGACGACATCGGTCGGCTGGAGTTCGCGCGCTTCGAGCAGGCGGTCGTACTCATTGGTCGACACCAATCTGAGGCGTGCAAACAACGCGACCACATTGATCGCAAAAGCAACGTAAAAGGTGTAACGCCATCCCCAATCGAGGAAATCCTCGAGCGAGAGGCTCGAATAGAGGTAGGCGAACAGAGCGCTGGCCAGGAAAAACCCAACGGGCGCGCCAAGTTGGCCCAGCATCGCATACCAGCCGCGCCGGTTCGGCGGTGCATTGAGCGCCAGCAGTGAAGGCAGGCCATCCCAGGAACCTCCGAGCGCAAGCCCCTGGCCGACCCGCAAGATCGACAGCAATACGATCGACGCGAAGCCCATGCTCGCGTAGCCAGGCAGGAAAGCGATGCCTGCCGTGGAAATACCCAGCAGGAACAGCGCGATGGTCAGCTTGGCCTCACGCCCGAAGCGCCGCTGGACCGTCATGGAAATGACGGTGCCAAAGGGCCGGGCGATGAACGCGAACGAAAAAATCGTGAAGGCGAACAGGATGCCTTCCAGGCGGTTCTCGAAGGGGAAGAACACCGCCGGGAAGACCAGGACCGAGGCAATCCCGTAGACGAAGAAATCGAAATATTCCGATGCGCGGCCGATCACCACGCCAACGGCGATCTCCGAAGGTGTGACGTGTGAGTGGTCCGAGTCGCCCCCGTGGAGGGTCGAGCTCAGTTCTTGTTCGGTACTGGAGGGACTGATGCCTGACATCGTCATTTCTGCTTTGGTTCGTGTGTCAACTGGACTTTGCGAGCGTCTCACCGAATCGGGATTGCCGCCATAGGACAAAACGTCCAATATCCGGCGCAGGCCAAACCAAGTAGATTCTGGACTCTTTGCCAAGCAAAAGCTCATTCTCCGGCATGCCTCCCCTCAAGAACTTTCGCGGACTGCTCTTGCTCCCGCTCGCCATGTTGGCGGGGTGCAACATGGTGGTTCTGAATCCGTCCGGCGACATCGCCCGACAGCAAGGCCAGCTCATCGTCGTCTCCACGGTGCTGATGCTGCTCATCATCGTGCCGGTCATTGCATTGACCATCTTCTTCGCCTGGAAATATCGCCAGTCGAACAAGGAAGCGAGGTATTCGCCGGAGTGGGACCACTCCACCGAGCTCGAACTGGCGATCTGGGCGGCCCCGCTGCTCATCATCATCGCGCTGGGCGCCATCACCTGGATCAGCACCCACACGCTGGACCCGTACCGCCCGCTGCGGCGGATCGAATCCGGCCGCCCCGTTCCCGACAACGTCAAGCCGCTGACCGTCGAAGTCGTCGCACTCGACTGGAAGTGGCTCTTCATCTACCCCGAGCAAGGCATCGCCACCGTGAACGAACTGGCGGCGCCGGTCGACCGGCCGATCGTCTTCAAGATCACGGCCTCCTCGGTCATGAACTCGTTCTACATCCCGGCACTGGCAGGCCAGATCTACGCGATGCCGTCCATGGAGACCAAGCTCAACGCGGTCATCAACCAGCCGGGCGAGTTCGAAGGTTTCTCCGCCAACTACAGCGGTGCCGGCTTTTCGGGCATGCGCTTCAAGTTTCACGGTCTGAACGAAGCGGACTTCGACCAATGGCTTCAGAAGGCGAAGTCCAGCACCGGCGCGCTGACCCGTGCGGCGTATGTTGAACTGGAGCGCCCCAGCGAGCGCGATCCGGTTCGCCATTTCGGCACGGTGGACAGCGACCTCTACCAGGCGATCCTCAACCGCTGCGTGGACCGCAACAAGATGTGCATGAGCCAAATGATGGCGATCGACGCAAGCGGCGGCGTGGGCGGCGTGACGGGTACGTACAACGTCACCTCACGTCCCTGGCAGCCCGACGAGAAGAATTCCCCGATCCGCACCTACGTCACGGCGATGTGCACCCCCGCCGATCCGGCCGGCATGTCGGTCCCGCGTACCAACTTTCGCGTCCAAGAGTAACGATGCCTGAACATCTAGATTTGACGAGGCTCATTTTCGGCCGCCTCACCTGGGAAGCGATCCCCTATCACGAGCCGATTCTCCTGGCGACCTTCATCGCCGTTGCGCTCGGCGGACTGGTGGTCCTCGGCGCAATCACCTACTTCCGTCTCTGGGGCACGCTGTGGCGCGACTGGATCACCAGCATCGACCACAAGAAGATCGGCGTCATGTACATCATCCTCGGACTGGTGATGCTGCTGCGCGGCTTTGCCGATGCGATCATGATGCGCGCCCAGCAGGCGTTCGCTTTCGGCAACGAGGCCGGTTTCCTGCCGCCGCATCACTACGACCAGATCTTCACGGCGCACGGCGTGATCATGATCTTCTTCGTGGCGATGCCGCTGGTCACGGGCATGATGAACTACATCGTGCCGCTGCAGATCGGCGCGCGCGACGTGGCCTTCCCGTTCCTGAACAACTTCAGTTTCTGGATGACCACCTTCGGTGCCGGGCTGGTGATGGCCTCGCTCTTCGTAGGCGAGTTCGCGCGCACCGGCTGGCTGGCCTATCCGCCGCTGTCCGGGCTGCAGTTCAGTCCGGACGTGGGGGTCGACTACTACATATGGTCCTTGCAGATTGCGGGGGTCGGCACCTTGCTGTCCGGGGTCAACCTGATCGCGACCATCGTGAAGATGCGCGCGCCGGGCATGACGCTCATGAAGATGCCGGTGTTCACCTGGACCGCGCTGTGCACCAACATCCTGATCGTCGCTGCCTTCCCGGTGCTGACGGCCGTGCTCGCCCTGCTCTCGCTGGACCGCTACGTCGGCACGAACTTCTTCACCAACGATCTCGGCGGCAACGCCATGATGTACGTGAACCTGATCTGGATCTGGGGCCACCCCGAGGTTTACATCCTGATCCTTCCGGCCTTCGGCATCTTCTCCGAGATCGTTTCCACCTTCTGCGGCAAGCGCCTCTTCGGCTATGCGTCGATGGTCTATGCGACGCTGGTGATCACGATCCTGTCGTACCTCGTCTGGCTGCACCACTTCTTCACGATGGGGTCAGGCGCCAGCGTCAATTCGTTCTTCGGCATCACGACGATGATCATCTCGATCCCGACGGGCGCGAAGATCTTCAACTGGCTGTTCACGATGTACAAGGGTCGCATCCGCTTCGAGCTGCCCATGATGTGGACCATCGCCTTCATGATCACCTTCGTCATCGGTGGCATGACGGGCGTGTTGCTCGCGGTGCCGCCGGCGGACTTCGTGCTGCACAACAGCCTGTTTCTGATCGCGCACTTCCACAACGTGATCATCGGCGGCGTGGTCTTCGGCATGTTTGCCGGCATTACCTACTGGTTCCCGAAGGCTTTCGGCTACAAGCTCGATCCGTTCTGGGGCAAGTGCTCGTTCTGGTTCTGGGTCACCGGTTTCTATTTCGCCTTCATGCCGCTCTATGTGCTGGGGCTGATGGGCGTCACCCGCCGCCTGAACCACTTCGAGGATCCGTCGCTGCAGATCTGGTTTCAGATCGCGGCCTTCGGCGCCGTGTTGATCGCGCTGGGCATCCTGTCGATGCTCATCCAGTTCGTGGTGAGCTACCTCCGCCGCGATCAATTGCGCGACGTCACGGGCGACCCGTGGGATGGCCGCACGCTCGAATGGTCGACCTCGTCGCCGCCGCCTGCCTACAACTTCGCGTTCACGCCGCACGTTCATGACAACGACGCCTGGGCCGACATGAAGAAGCACGGCTTCACTCGGCCGCTCGGAGGATTCATCCCCATCCACATGCCGAAGAACACCGGCGCCGGCTTCATCATCGCCGCCCTCGCTGCGGTCTGCGGCTTCGCCCTGATCTGGCAGATGTGGCTGCTGGCCGGCATCGGCTTCTTCTCGATGCTCGCTGCCGTGATCATCCATACCTTCAACTACAAGCGCGACTATCACGTCCCGGTGGACGATGTCGTCCGCACCGAAGGCGATCGCACCCGCCTCCTGGCTGCCCATGTCTGACGTTACTGCCCTCTCCCCTGGCGGCGCCGCGAGCGCCAGTCCGAGTTCGCGCTTCTACGTGCCCACCGAGCATCATCCCGAAAACGGGACGATGCTCGGCTTCTGGCTCTACCTGATGAGCGACTGCCTGGTGTTCGCGTGTCTGTTCGCGATCTACGGCGTCCTTGGCCGCAGCTTTGCGGCGGGCCCATCGGGCGCGGACCTGTTCGATTTGCCGCTGATCGCACTCAATACCTCCTTGCTGCTGGTATCGTCGATCACCTATGGCTTCGCGATGATCGAAATGCAGCGCAGCCGCGTGAAGGCCACCATGATCTGGCTGGTCGTGACCGGCCTGCTCGGCGCGGGCTTCATCGGCATCGAGCTCTTCGAGTTCGCGCACCTGATCCACGAAGGCAACGGTCCGCAGCGCAGCGCCTTCCTTTCGTCGTTCTTCGCACTGGTGGGCACGCACGGGCTGCACGTAACCTTCGGCATTGTCTGGCTCATCACGTTGATGGCGCAGGTGGGCAAGCACGGCTTCATCGCGGCGAACCGTCGCCGCCTGATGTGCCTGTCGATGTTCTGGCACTTTCTGGACGTCGTCTGGATCGGCGTCTTCACCTTCGTGTACCTGATGGGAGTGCTGCCATGAGCGCGCATGACGAAACCTCCGCCCATGACGATCATCACGGCCACGACGACGGCGCGCCGCACGCGACCTTCAAGGGCTACATGACGGGCTTCGTGCTGTCGGTGATCCTGACCGCGATTCCGTTCTGGCTGGTCATGGGCAATGTGTTCGAGAAGTCCAGCGTGACGGCCATGGTGATTCTCGGGTTCGCCGCGGTGCAGATGGTGGTGCACATGGTGTACTTCCTGCACATGAATGCGAAGTCCGAAAATGGGTGGACGATGCTGGCGTTGATCTTCACTGTCGTGCTGGTCGTGATCACGCTGAGCGGCTCGTTGTGGGTGATGTACCACCTCAACCACAACATGATGCCCGGCATGATGGACATGCACACGATGCCTTGACCGAGCGCGGTCGGCGTTCCGCGCCCGTCTTGATTGCGCTCGCGCTCTGCGCGGCGCTGATGTTCGCGGGTTTTGCCGCGCTCGGCATCTGGCAGGTCGAGCGAAGGGCGTGGAAGCTCGATCTCATCGAGCGGGTCGACCAGCGTGTCCATGCAACGCCTTCCGCCGCACCCGGGCCCGATCAATGGCCGCAGGTGAATGCGGCCGCCGACGAGTACCGGCGCGTCAGCGCCTCCGGCACGTTTCTCCACGGTCACGAAACGCTGGTGCAGGCGACGACGGCACTCGGGAGCGGCTATTGGGTGCTGACGCCGCTGCGCATGGCGGATGGCAGCGCGCTGCTGGTCAATCGCGGCTTCATTCCGCCGGAGCGCCGCGACCGCGCCACCCGCAGCGCGGACGAACCGACCGGCGAGACCACCGTCACCGGCCTCATGCGCATGACCGAGCCCGGCGGCAGCTTCATGCGCCGCAACGACCCTGCCGCGAACCGCTGGTATTCGCGCGATGTCCAGGCGATCGCAACGGCCCGCGGCCTGGACCGCGTGGCGCCCTACTTCGTGGATGCCGGGGCGGCCCCGTCGCGTTCTGCCCAGCCGGTCGGCGGCCTGACGGTGATCGCGTTCCAGAACAACCATCTGACCTATGCGATCACCTGGTTCGCCCTCGCCCTGATGATCGCCGGCGCCGCGTGGTACGTCGGACGTGACGAGCTTCGACTGCGGCGAAAGCGCATCGGCGAAACGAGCGAAGATGCCGGGCATGACTGAAGCCACCGCGGTCGCTCCGCGTCCGCCATCCGACTCGCTTCCCGGCAGGCGCACGGGCGACGCGACCGGACTCAAGAACATGCAGCAGCTGATCCAGCTGCGCTGGATCGCCGTGGTCGGGCAGGTGGCGACGATCATCGTCGTGCATTTCGGATTCGGAATCCACCTGCCGCTCGACCAGATGCTGGCGGTGCTGGCCTGCCTGGCGGCCTTCAACGCTGCCAGCCAACTGCGCTGGCGCATTCACAGGGACGTGACCAATACGGAGCTTTTCGTCGCACTGCTGGTCGACGTGGCCATGTTGACCGCCCAGCTCTATCTCAGCGGGGGCGCGACGAATCCCTTCGTCTTCCTCTATCTGCTGCAGGTCATTCTCGGTGCCGTGCTGCTCGAATCGTGGTCCACCTGGACGATGGTCGGCATCACGACGGCCTGCTTCGGTGGACTGGCGCTGTTCTCCGAGCCACTCGCGCTCCCGCGGGCATACGGCCAGGGCCTGTTCAGTCCGTACGTCCTGGGCGTACTGGTCTGCTTTGCGCTCATTGCGGCGCTGCTGGTGGTGTTCATCACGCGGATCAGTCGCAACCTGCGTGGCCGCGATGCACGTCTGGCGGACCTGCGCCAACGCGCCGCCGAGGAGGAACACATCGTGCGCATGGGCTTGCTGGCTTCCGGCGCTGCGCACGAGCTGGGCACACCGCTCGCCACGCTGGCGGTGATCCTCGGCGATTGGCGACGACTGCCGCATTTCACCTCGGACCCCGAACTGCTCGACGAAGTCAGCGAGATGCAGGCCCAGGTCCAGCGCTGCAAGACGATCCTGACGGGCGTCCTGTTGTCGGCCGGCGAGGCGCGCGGGGAGAACTCGGAGGAAACAACCGTCAGCACCTTCCTCGATGACTTGGTCGAGGAATGGCGGACCACGCGAGCCGCCACATCCTTCGCTTACGAAAACCGGTTCGGCCACGACCTCCCCATGGTTTCGGATTCGGCGCTCAAGCAGATGATCTGCAACGTGCTGGACAATGCCCTCGAGGCATCGCCGCACTGGGTCGGCCTCACCGCCGCGCACGACGGCGACGCGCTGACGCTGACAGTCACGGATGTCGGCCCCGGCTTCCCACCCGGGATGCTGGCGCAGTTCGGCAAGCCCTACCAGTCGAGCAAGGGTCGGCCCGGCGGCGGCCTGGGCCTGTTTCTCGTGGTCAACGTGGCTCGCACGCTTGGCGGCAGCGTCACGGCCAGGAACCGGCCCGAAGGCGGCGCAGTCGTGACACTGACGCTGCCGCTGGCGGCCATCACCCTTGACGAGGACGAAGAGAACGAAGATGACGATGGAGATGGAAGCTGATCGCCTGCTGTTGATCGTGGAGGACGACGCCGCCTTTGCGCGGACGCTCGGCCGCTCGTTCGAACGCCGGGGTTATTCGGTCATGCACGCCGCAAACCTCGATCAGGTGGCGGAACTCCTGCGCGAGCACTCTCCTGGCTATGCGGTCGTCGATCTGAAGCTCAACGGCGATGCCTCGGGCCTCGCCTGCGTGCAGACGCTGAACGGGCACGATCCCTCGATGTTGATCGTGGTGCTGACGGGCTTTGCCAGCATTGCCACCGCGGTCGAGGCGATCAAGCTCGGCGCCTGCCACTACCTGGCCAAGCCGTCCAACACCGACGACATCGAAGCCGCCTTCGGTCGCGCCGAGGGCAACGCGGAAGTCGAACTGACCAACCGTTCCACGTCGATCAAGACTCTGGAATGGGAGCGCATCCACGAGACGCTTGCCGAAACGGGCTTCAATATTTCCGAAACTGCGCGCCGGCTGGGCATGCACCGACGGACGCTGGCACGCAAGCTTGGCAAGCAGCGCGTCAAATAGGGCGTAGGGCGTAGGGCGGAGGCGCCGCTATTCGAGACCTTCAGCCTGCGCCAGCAGCCTCGCGGTGGCCTTGGCCGCCATCTCCAGGCGTTTCACGTCGCGCTCCCCGAGTTCGGCGCGAGGCTCGAAGCTGAAGCCGCACAGGACCCCATACAGGGTGCCATCCGAGAAGCGTACCGGCACGCCGATGTGCGCCCCCATGCCGTGGTAGTAGTCGGGCAGGCCGTTCGCGACCCGCACGCTCGTGACGTCGGGCACCAGGCAGGGCATTCGCCCGTCGACGATGCGCTGGCAGATGCTTTCGGCACGCGGATGGGAATCACCGGGCCGGATGATTGCGTCCACGGTCCTTGAAGAGATGTGGCGGAACACGCGGTCGCCGTCCACGAACTGGCCGACGAAGACGACCTCGAGATTGAGCTGCTCGCGAACCACGCGCAAGAGACTCCCAATGCACCTCTCGGTGAAGCTGCCGTGGACATTGTCTTCCGCGGTGATCGCGGCAATTTCCCCCGCCCACCTTTGCAGATCGTCCTCGTCGCGTTGGGGTGTCGTGCTCATCAATATTTCCCTTTACACCAGCGATCCTACGTCAGCGACTCGACGCCACTTGTGCCGGACTTCTGTGGATAACTTTGTGTGTAGTGCGTGGAGGCCCATGCACGAAGCCTGACGCCATGCGGGTTGGCACTGCATTGCCTGCGAAACGGGCATTGCAGCGGATACTGCGGGTTCGCCGCACTTCAGCGGCGCGCATCAGGAGGAACACCATGACCGAGCGCTCCATACCTAAGCCGCGCCGCGTCGCACTCATCGCGCACGACGGCAAGAAGACCGCGATGATGGCCTTGGCGCGCGAGTTCGAAACGCTGCTGCGCGACTGCCAGCTGTGCGCCACCGGCACCACGGGCACGCGGCTGGGCTCGGAGGTGGGCCTCACGGTCGAGCGACTGCTGAGCGGCCCGCAAGGCGGTGACCTGCAGATCGGTGCGCGTCTCGCGACCGGCGAGATCGACATCGTGATCTTCCTGCGCGATCCGATGACCGCTCAGCCGCATGAGCCGGATATCAACGCCCTCGTCCGCGCATGCGATGTTCACGACGTGCCCTGCGCCACGAACGTGGCCAGCGCACGCCTGCTGCTGCGTCAATTGCAAGGAAGCGCGACGGGCTGAAGGGCGCTCAGAGCTTCGCCAGATATTTGATACCGACGACCAGCGCAATACCGAGAACGACGAGGAAAAACAACCGACTCCATCGCACGCCCGGTTGGTTGTACCCGGGCATTTCATTGCGATGAAGGCCCGAAAACGACGTCGTGTCCGGCTTGTCTCGATGCCAGTCGTGGAAGTTATCGCGGTCGGTATTCATGTAGTACATTTTAACTACAGTTACCTGATCATTTACAACCGCTTGTCGTCCATTCCGGCACGTTCGGCCGACTGTCGGATTGGACCTCGTCCAAGCCCTCTGCTAAGGTTTGTGGATGCTGTACACAAACCCAGAGAGCACCGCCTCCTTGGACAACCGCAAACGCTGGCTCGCGCTGCTCGTTCTTTGCCTCGGCGTTCTCATGATCGTGCTCGACACCACGATCGTGAATGTCGCGCTGCCGTCGATCCGCCAGGACCTCGGCTTTTCGGAAACCTCGCTGGTCTGGGTGGTGAACGCCTACATGCTCAGCTTCGGCGGATTCCTGCTGCTTGGCGGCCGGCTTGGCGATCTGTTCGGGCACCGGCGCTTGTTCCTGCTCGGCATCACGCTGTTCACCATTGCCTCGCTGGCATGCGGCCTGTCCAATTCGCAAGCCCTGCTAGTGGCGGCGCGGGCCGTGCAAGGCCTCGGGGGTGCGGTGGTTTCGGCGGTGGCGCTCTCGCTGATCATGAATCTCTTCACCGAACCCGCGGAGCGCGCGAAGGCGATGGGCGTGTACGGCTTCGTGTGCGCCGGCGGCGGCAGCATCGGCGTACTGCTGGGCGGCCTGCTGACGGGCGCGTTGAGTTGGCACTTGATCTTCCTGGTCAACCTGCCGATCGGCGTGGCGGTCTATGCGCTGTGCCTCATGCTCTTGCCCGATATGCCCGGGCACGCAGCCGGTGAACGGCTCGACATCGGCGGCGCTGTCACGATCACGGCCTCGTTGATGCTGGCCGTCTATGCGATCGTGAACGGGAACGAGGCCGGCTGGACCTCGGCGCAAACACTCGTCCTGCTGGGCATCGCGGCGGCGCTGCTGGCGATCTTCCTCGCGATCGAGTCGCGGGTGCAGCACCCGCTGATGCCGCTGCGCCTTTTCCGCCTGCGCAACGTATCGATTGCCAACGTGATCGGGGTGCTCTGGGCGGCCGCGATGTTTGCCTGGTTCTTCATCTCCGCGCTGTACTTGCAATTGGTGCTGGGCAGCAGCCCGATGCTGGTGGGCCTCGCCTTTCTTCCGGCCAATCTGATCATGGCGGCTTTCTCGCTCGGCCTGTCGGCCAAGCTGGTGATGCGATTCGGCAACCGGCGTCCGCTTGCCTTCGGGCTGCTGCTGGCCGCAGTCGGGCTGGCCTTGTTCGCGCGCGCGCCGGTCAACGGAAGCTTCACGGTCGACGTCCTGCCCGGCATGACGCTGCTTGGACTCGGCGCCGGCATGGCGCTCAACCCGCTGCTGCTCGTGGCCATGGGCGATGTGTCGCCGAGCGAATCCGGCCTCGCGTCGGGTGTCGTCAATACAGCCTTCATGATGGGCGGTGCGCTCGGGCTGGCCGTGCTCGCCAGCGTCGCCGCTGCGCGGACGGAAGGCCTGCTCGCCCTCGGCCTCGACACGCCAGCGGCACTCACCGGCGGCTACCACGCAGCCTTCCTTGCCGGCGCCTTTTTTGCCGCACTCGCCGCCTTGCTGGGCGCAGTGCTCCTTCGTGGTGCGCACGCCCAGGCCGGCGCTTTCGCGGAAGAAACGTAGGCTTTGACCTACAGAAAATCCGACCGGCCGCGCCCACCATCAAGGGCATGAAGAATCCAATCAAACTCGTCATCGACGAGCCTGCGCCTGGGTCTTATATCTGGACGCTGCTCGAAACCGACGCCGGCGGCGCACCTCGGAAGGTCTTGCGATCTGCCGAGTACGGCGCGGACACCTACGAGGCCGCGCTTGCGGCCGGCACGCGAATGATGGACGCCGAGATTCGCAAGAACGTGGCGGCGTCCTCGGAACGCGGCAGCGTTTCGGGCTAGGCCAGGAGCGTCTTGAAAGGCACTGCCGGGTCAGTTGCCGCCGCCGGGTCCGGACTGCGCCCCGCTTCGAGCAGCTTGCGACTCATCATGTGGTCGACCGGTGCATTCACCGACTCGACACAGCGCAGTTGCGCGTCCACATAGTGCAGCAGCGAAAACGAAGCGGGATTGGCGCCAGGGCGCCGGAATGTTGTTGCACCCGCCAGGCCCTCCGCCGGAACCAGTCCCGCCATTTGAAGCCGAAGGCTGCCTTGGTCGGACCAGAACCACGGCACTGCGTCATGCGGCCGCGCGGCACCCGTGAGCGTGRCGACCGCGGTGCGTGCCTGATCGTTCGCGTTCTGCACGGACTCGAGCCGGAGTGCGGCACCCGAGCGCCGGTCCGGAAAGCGCGTGCAGTCGCCCACGGCCAGCACGGATTCATCGTTGGTCTGCATGTAGGCATCGACCACGATGCCATCGGCGCATTCCAGCCCCGCCGCCTGCGCCAACGCCATCTCCGGCACCGCGCCGATGCCGAGCAGCAACAGGTCGATCGGCTGCGGCTTTCCATCGACTTCGATCGCCGTCAGGCGCTTGCCGTCGATAAGGGGCTGGCCCGTCCGTACGCCCACACGCACATCCATGCCGGCGGCGCGATGCGTCGCCATGACATGGGCGGAAAGCTCGGGCGACACCGCACGACTCAGCAGGCGTGGAGCGCTTTCGAGCACGACCACCTGCTTGCCGAGCGCCAGCGCGGTTGCGGCAACTTCGAGCCCGATGAATCCCCCGCCGAGCACCGTGACGTGTTGCGCTGCCGAGAGCTTGGCACGCAGTTGGACGGCATCGTCGGCGGCTCGCAGGAGGGCGACGTTGTCGAGCCCTTCCAACGCCGACAGTCGACGCGCCCGCGAGCCGGTGGCGAGCACCAGGCGCTCCCAGCCGAGCACCGCGCCCGAACGCAGCGTAGCCGTGCGCGCCGCGCGATCGATGGCCAGTGCGGCATCGCCGAGATGGAGCGTGATGCCCGATTCCGTGTACCAGGCTTCGGCGCGATGCAGTTGTGGTATTTCTTCCGGGCTCTTCAGGAAGGTCTTCGAAAGCGGTGGGCGGTGATAGGGGATTGCGGCCTCCTCGCAGACCAGATGCACCCGCGCACCCTGCCCTGCTTCCACCAGGCCGGCACAAAGCTGCGCAGCCGCGTGACCACCGCCGATGATGACAATGTTCGAATTCATGGATGATTTTCTGTTGCTGTCGGCGATCCGCACAATGATCGGATCAAACTCGACACTTTAGCCTCGCCACCAAGCCACCTGATGAAACGCATCGACATCGCTCGGACCGGGGCATGAACCCGCGCATCGTGCCCATCCCTTCCTCCGTCCCAGGCGTCGATGCGCTCTGGCCTTTGTGCGTCGACATCGTGGCGCATCGTCGTGGTCACACAAAGCACTGGGACGTCGGCGCGCCGCTGGCTTGGGATGCATCGAGAGGCTTTACCTTGCGCGGCATGTGGCACGACGATGCAATCGAATTGTTCGAGTTGCTGAAGCCGATACTCGACCAGCCACGCGAAGGCGCGCCCTGGGTGATCGGCCAGTTGGGCCAAAGCCTCGACGGATACGTCGCCACGCACAACGGGGACTCCCACTGCGTGAACGGACCGGAAGTGCTGACGCATCTTCACAGGCTTCGTGCCCTGTGCGACGCTGTCATCGTCGGTGCCGGCACGGCAGCCATCGACAACCCGCAACTCACGACGCGCCTCGTGGCCGGCGAGCACCCGGTGCGCGTCCTGCTTGATCCGACATTGCGCCTTTCGCCCGCGCTGCGGGCCCTCACGGACGACCAGGCACCTACCCTGCTTGCTTGCGATGCCCGCCGCGCCGACGAGGCCAAGAGACGCGTGGGCGCCGACCATGTGCTCGGTGTGGACGACCTCGCGGATGCCTCGGGCGCGCTGAACCTGAGCGCGCTGCTGCGTGCGCTCGCGATGCGAGGACTTCAAACGTTGTTCGTCGAAGGGGGCGGCGTCACGGTCTCTCGCTTCATTGCGCAGGGGTGCATGGACCGGCTTCATCTGAGCGTTGCGCCCGTCCTGATTGGTACCGGTCGGCCCGGACTCAGGCTTCCGCCCAACGCCGTGATGCGCGATTGCCCGCGACCACCGGGTCGGGTATTTCGCATGGGTGAGGATGTGCTTTGGGATCTGGATTTGCGGGCTGCTCCGACATAGAGCCCGCTTCGATTCAAGACATTTGAATTTGATTTCCCCAAGTTCCAGAGAGGAACAATTGGCCAAGCGTGGGAACAATTCAATTCGCTTGTCGAGATGCGTCTGCGGAATTTCCCATTCCGCAGACGCTCACGATAGCGCGCATTGATTACCGAGCTGCGCGGCTCTCAATGCAATTCAATAGGTTTGACGCTGCGGATGCATGACTTTTGAATTTCTCCCGAGATCCGCAGCCCTATTGATGCCTTGCTGTGACAGCGAAAAGGATTTTACGAGTCGCCCAGCGCCCATCGGCGAACTCGCCATGGAAATCAGATCATTCTCAGGGACCATAGGAATTCGTCCCGATTAATAAATCGAGAGTGATCAATCGATTGAAATAACTCGCTCACGAAGGCACCGCAAGAAGCTCGCGGTGCCCCACGCTCAAACAATTCTGGCCCGTCGATCCCAGCCGCTGTCTTCTCCATTCGCTCACCAGCATGTCGGCCAACGGCGCCTGTTCGAGCGCCGCACTGGCCATGCCATCGACCATTGCGGTGAACATCGCCGCGGCCTTCGCGCTGTCGCTTCCGTCGATGTGCCAGTCGCTTGCGGTCTGGATGACATCGAAACCCGCTGCGGCGAAGCGCTCGGCGGCGAATTGCACGGCGTCAATGCCCATTGCCGGGCCAAAGCCCTTGTCTCTGTGCTGATGCGACACGAATAGCTGATGGATTTCTTCGTCTCCGGGAACAGGCGGCACCCACGCCATGCGGCCATCGACACTGAGGGCAAACAGCGCCGCCGCGCTGACGGACTGCACATGTCCAATCAGCGCATCGAGCCATCCCATCGATACGAGATCGAGAAGCGCTGACGCGGTAACAAGCCGGGCGTCCGCAAAAGGGACCGTGTCGAGTGCCAGCGCGAGGTCGATGCGCAGCAGTTGAATCTCCGCCGACCAATCCGGCCCATCGATGCGAAGGCCGCTTTCGCCCGGCCGGAGCCAGAAACCAAGCTTTTGCGCCCAGGCAGCCAACACGGCAGGCAATGCATCCAGCAACAGCGGATCGTGGTCAACGAGCAGCCAGCGCTGGGGCCCCCGCAAGCGCGGAGCCAGTTCGCGGAGGTTGGCCCCGGTGCCGCAAGCCAGGTCGATCACGGTGAGCGTCGAATCGTCGCCGCGCAGACGGCTTGCGAGTGCAGGCAGGTCAAGCGATGGCGCCGCGGCCGTACGCGCCGCCTGATCAAAGGGTTCGCGCAGCGCGAGCCAATCGGCGCCGAAACCTGTCATGCAGGGCCCATCCCCTGGAAGCGCGCGAGCGCCGATGCAAATCGAGCGGCGCTGTCCGGCCAGGTCGGCAGCAAGCGGCCGGCCGCGCGCGCGCCAACAGCCAATTGACTGCGCCAGACGGAGTCATCCATCAAGCGCCGCAAGGCTTCGCGCAATGCCACGCCATCGCCGGGCGGAACCAGCACGCCCGCTTCGGCGGGCACGGTATCCGGGATGGCGCCGGCTCGCGTGCTGATCACCGGCAGACCATGTGCGAGCGCAACAGCCAAGGCCATGCCGTAGCCCTCGTGAAACGACGGCAGAACAAACGCGTCCGCCGATGCATAGAGCGCCCTCAAGGCGTCTTCGTCCTGCTCGCCATGGAGGACGACGCGCTCGCGCATGCCGTGGCGTTCGATGGAGGCCGAGAGTGTTGCCGTGCACTCCGGGTCCATCGCAAGGCTGCCGGCGCAATGCAGGGTCCAGCGTCGATCCAGCAATCCAGCGAGGGCTTCGACCAACAAACTGTGGCCCTTGCGCGGCGTGACCGTCGCGACGCAAAGGAGGCTCAAGACTTCGGAACCCGATCCCGTAGCCGGCAATGCCCGCTCGGTCCCCGGTTCGATCACTGCGATGCGCGAGGCCGCGACGCCGTAGGCAGCCAGCGCACGTCCAGTGGACGGGCTTGTCACGATCACGCCGCTCGCCATCGCGAGGGCCTGGCGCTCGCTCTCGAACAAGGTACGCCGCATGTCATCCGCAAGGCCTGTCTCCAACGACAGCGGGTGATGCACCAGCGCGATCCATCGAATGCGCCGTGCATGTTCGGCCGCCAATTCGGGCATGGCGCCGAATGCCAGTCCATCGACCACGGCCAATGCACCGTCCGGCAACCCTTCGACCACTCGCCGCGCCGATGCCCGCGCCGCCGCATCAGGCACGGGCCATCCCTCGCCCAGCGAGAGGACATCGACACGCCACCGCTCGGCACTGAGCCCGTCGATGATGCGTCGGTCATAGGTGTAGCCGCCCGTGCGCGTACCCAGGTCGCCCGGCACGAGAAAGCTGCAATGCGCGGTCAACTCGCGCGCGCCGGCAGTGCGCCCTCGTAGGCCGCCCAGGCCACGTGCGATTCGTGGAGCTTCACGCGCAGCGACGACAACCCGCTCGCGTGGGGCCCGAGTTCGCCGTTTCCGATGCGCGCGGCAACGCGGTCGAAGATCACCCGCGCCATGAATTCGGTGGTGGTGTTCCGCCCCTCGAATGCAGGATCGTCGTCGAGATTGCGCAGATTGAGTTCGCCCAGCACGGTACGCAGCACCTCCGTCGCCAGGGCGATGTCGACCACCACGCCGTCGGCATCCAGTTCCGCGCGGCGCAATTCGACGTCGACGACGTAGGTCGCGCCATGCAAGCGCTGCGCTGGGCCGAACACATCGCCGCGAAAGCTGTGGGCGATCATGAAGTGATCACGGACGTTGACGCTGTACATGCGGGCCCTTCTGAAGTGGTGTGAAGTTTCAGGCGTAGTCGATACGCTGGCACAGGGTGTCCGGCGAACCTGCCGACAAGCGGGCCAGCACGGCAGGCAGTTCGTCGAACGCGGCGGTGTCGGTGATCAGCGCATCCAATGCGGGATCGCGCAGCAGCGACAGCGCAAGGCCGAGCCGGCGCCCGCGGCTCCATCGCGCGCGCTGGGCCGCCGCCACGTGACCCACTTGCGAACTCCTGAGGGTCAGTCGCCGCGAATGAAAGGCTTCGCCGAGCGGAAGCGTCACTTCGCGCCGCCCGTACCAGCTCAGTTCGATCACGGTCGCCTCGAAAGCCGCCAACCGCAACGCGGTGACCAGGCCTTGCGCACGACCGCTCGCATGCACGACGAGGTCGGCGTCGGTGCTCGCGTCCTGCGGGCTCGCAAAGGTGACGCCCAGCGCTTCGGCGATCGAGCGGCGCGATGGCAGCGTGTCGATCAGTTCGACCACACAGCCGGGCATGCGGCCGGCGAGCCAGGCGACGAGCAGGCCGACGACTCCGCCGCCCACGACGGCGATCCGGTCACCGACGCGTGGCGCAGCGTCCCACAGCGTGTTGACGGCAGTTTCCAGGCAGGCTGCGAGCACCGCGCGCTCGGGAGGCACGTCATTCGGCAGAGGGTGCACGGCATCGGCCGGCACGATGTAGTGAGTCTGATGCGGATGGAGGCAGAAGACGTGACGACCCCGCAGCGCGTCCGGCCCATCCTCCACGATGCCGACGCTGGCGTAGCCGTACTTGACCGGGGCGGGAAAGTCGCCTTCCTGGAAAGGGGCGCGCATCCGGTCGAACTCGGACTCCGGCACCTCGCCGCGAAACACCAGCATCTCGGTGCCGCGACTGATGCCGCTGTGCAGTGAGCGAACCCGCACTTCGCCGGCGGCCGGCATACCGCATGCCGCGTCTCGGATCGCCGCGCGGCCCGGCGCCTCGATCCAACAGGCCCGAGCCTCAGCGGAATCCACGCGTGACGGATGTGCTGGCATGGGGGCGATCTTAAGTCGATGCCCTCGCTGCCCGCGGCAGGCGTCGACGAACCGGAGATCGAGTGAAAGTCAGTGTTTCTCCGAAGTCGTTTTCTTCGCTTGCGCCCGCGAATCTCTGATAGCCTGCACAGTCATGCGCGCCCTCGCCTTTCTCGCCAACATCGCAGTCATTGCCGTCGCGTACTACTTCGGTTCGTGGACGGGATTGCTCATCGCATTGGCGGTGTGCGCCGCGCTGGTCGCCGCATTTCTAGTGTTCTCCACCGACAAGACCGAAGCCGGGGAATCGCGAAAGATGCGAAAGGCGATGGGCCGGAACACCACTTTCCTGGCCGGCCTGTTCGAACACAGCAAGCACTGACTCCGGCTACGCCACCGCCGCCTTCGCCACCGCGACAGCCGCTTCGCGCGGCAACGCCACCGCATTCTTGACCGCGAGGATCTCCGCCATCACGCTGACCGCGATCTCCGGCGGCGTCTTGCTGCCGATGTAGATGCCGATTGGCCCGCGCAGCCGCGCCAGCGAGGCCGGGGTCTGGTCGAAGTGCTCGATCATGCGATCTCGCCGTGCTTCGGCATTGCGGCGCGAGCCGATCGCGCCAACGTAGAAGGCTTCGCTCTGCAGCGCCTCGAGCAGGGCCAGATCGTCCAGCTTGGGATCGTGCGTGAGCGCGACGACGCAGGTGCGGCGATCGGGCCTGAAGGCGGTCACCGCGTCGTCGGGCATCTCGGTGGTGATCGTCACGCCCGGCAAGGTCCAGCCGGTGCGGTATTCGGCGCGCGGATCGCACAGCGTCACCGCGAAGCCGCTGAACTTCGCCATCGTGGCGAGGTATTCGGCAAGCTGGCCGGCGCCGATCAGCAGCATCCGGTATTCGGGGCCGAACGTATTGACCAGTTCGGTGTCGCTCACCGAGAGCTCGGCCGGCGACGCTGCTTCAGCCAGCTTGACGGAGCCATCGGCCAGCGACACGGTGCGCTGCATCAGGCGCCCTTGCTCCAGCGCGGCCACAAGCGTTTCGAGCGAATCCGGATCCGGGTCGTATTCGAGCAGCAGTTCGAGCGTGCCGCCACAAGGCAGGCCGAAGCGATGCGCTTCGTCGGCGGTGATGCCGTACTTGACGAGCGAAGGCGCGCCGGTGGGCATGACGCCGTCGCCGTGCGCGCGGCTGTAGCGCGCGATCAGGTCGTCTTCGATGCAGCCGCCCGATACCGAGCCGACGACGGCGCCGTCTTCGGCCAGCGCCATGATCGATCCTACGGGGCGCGGCGATGAGCCCCAGGTGCGGACCACGGTCGAAAGCATCGCGCGGCGGCCAGCCAGTCGCCAGTCGCGCAGCGTGCGCAGCACCATGACATCGAGGTTTTCCATGTTCGTGTCTCGCTTTTCGGATCGCGTCAGTCGGCCGGTTTTTCTTCGGGTTCGTCAGCGTCCTTCTCGGACTTCTTGCCGAAGCCGAGCTTCTTCATGAACCCGGCCATTGCGCCCTTCTTTTCTTCAGCCGGGGGTGCGTCCGCGTCCGCTGCCGGAACTTCGGCGGGCGGCGGCCCGAAGCGGCTCTGCATCTCGGCCTCGAAGCGCTTGAAGAAATCGTCGGCGGTCGACTTGGCGGCACCGTCGATCAGGCGCTGACCCAGCTGCGCGATCTTGCCGCCCACCTGCGCCTGCACCGTGTAGTCGAGTTCGCAGCCTTCGCCGTTGTCGGCCACCGGCTTGAGCGAGACACTGGACGACCCCTTGGCGAAGCCGGCCACGCCGCCCTGCCCTTCGAACGAGAGCTTGTAGCTGTCGGGCGCCATGATGTCCGCCAGCGTGACCTTGCCGTTGAACTTGGCCGACACCGGGCCGACCTTGACGGCCAACCCCACGGCGTACTGGTTGTCGCCGGTCAGCTCGAACTTGTCGCAGCCGGGGATGCATTTCTTCAGCGTCTCGGGATCGTTGAGCGCTTCCCAGGCTTGCTGTTGCGTGATGCCGAGCTTGCGGTTGCCGAGCATTTCCATGGTGATTCTTCCTTAGGGTGTGGGGCGGCGGTCGCGACGACTATCGGCCGGACCGCATCAAGGCGGCGAGGCTCGCGGCCAGTTGTTCAAGTGCACTGAGATTGTGGACCGCGAGCATCGCGTCCGCATGGCGGTGCAACATGGCCGCACCGCGCGCAAGGGGAGCGTAGCCCTCGTAACGCATCAGCGGGTTCAACCACAGCACGCGTCGCGAATGGCGCTTGAGCCACAGCAGTTCGCTCTCCAGGGTTTCGGGCTCACCGGTGTCGAGGCCGTCGCTGATCACCAGGACCAGCGTGCGGCGACCGGTCAGTCGGCGCGCGTGACGGCGCCGCAGTTCGCCAAGTGATTCGCCCAGGCGCGTGCCACCGGCGAAGTCGTCGATGGCCTCGCTCGCCGCGGCCAGCATCGAATCGGTGTCGGCGATGCGGAAGGCCGGGGTCAGATCGGTCAGGTGGGTGCCGAACGCGAAGACGTCGCGCCGACCCGAGCGCCGAGTCGCCGCGTGAAGGAAGGCAAGGAGCAGCCTGGCGTAGCGCTCCATCGAGCCCGACACGTCGACCAGCACCAGCAGCGGCAAGGGCTGCTTGCGCCGCGCCCATCGCGGCAGCCGAAGAATCTCTCCGCCGGTGCGCGCCGCCTCATGCAGCACGCCGGGCCAATGCATGCGCGAATGAGCGCCGGCGTCGCCGGTCACGCGCAGCCGACGAGCGGGCAGCGTCGGGATCGGCAGCGCGATGTCGCGCGCGAGGCGCTCGACGAGCCGGTATTCCGCAGCCCCCAGCGCATTGAAGTCGGCATGGTGGACGCGCACCCGGTCGCTCGCGGTCATGGCGGCGTCGAAGTCGACTTCGCGATCGTTCTGCGCGGAACGTGCCGAATCGCGAGGCGCTGCGAGCGCCTCGCGAACGCGCGGCCGACGCTTGGAAGGCTCGGCCTTGCCCTCCGCACTCGGCAGCATCTGCGCCAGCAGCTTGTTGGCCAGTTCAGGATCGCGGAACCAGGCGTCGAACAGTTCGCGGAACACCAGGCGGTCTTCTTCGCGGCTGATCATCACGGATTCCATCGCGGCAGCGAGATCAAGCCGGTTCTCCACGCCCACCAGCGTGGCCGCTTCGGCGGCGAGCGCAATGCGCATGGAATCGGTGCGCACGCCGGCACGACGCAATGCACGGCCGAAGCCCAGCATGTTGCCCGCCAGCTTGCCCCGACGCGCGTCGCCAAGCTGGTGAACCGTACCGTCGCTCAAGGTGCCGCCTCCTCCTGGGGCTTGAGAAGATCCGATGCAAGCTCATGCGTCAGCGCGGCCACATCGTCGCGCTGTTTGAAGAGGATGCCGGCGGTGTCGACCACGATCTCGGGATCGAGCTCGATGGTGTCGAGCGCAACCAGCGCCTTGGCCCATTCCACGCTTTCGGCGATGCCCGGGCCCCGCTGGAAGGCGCTTGCGAACGGCGCGCTGCGCAGGCGGGCCACAAAGGCAGCCACCTGCTCGGAGAGCAACGCACCGGCTTGCGGCACCTGCGCCCGCACAATGGCCAGTTCGCGTTCCCGCTCGGGATAGTCGAGCCAGTGATAGAGACAGCGCCGCTTGACCGCGTCGTTGAGCTCGCGCGTGCGGTTACTGGTCAGGATCGTGACCGGCGATACCAGGGCGCGCACGGTGCCCAGTTCGGGAATGCTGACCTGGTATTCGCCAAGGTATTCGAGCAGGAAGGCCTCGAAGGGCTCATCCGCACGATCGACCTCGTCGACCAGCAGGACCGCGCCGGGTGCCGGTGCCTGCAGCGCCTGCAGCAGTGGCCGGCGGATCAGGTAACGCGGCTGGTAAACCTCGGACTCGACATCGGTCGAAATGCCCTGCGCCTCGGCCGCGCGCATGTGCAGCAACTGCGCTGCGTAGTTCCATTCATAGAGCGCCTCGCGCTGCTCGAGACCGTCGTAGCACTGCAGGCGCAGCAGTTCGCGCTGCAGCGCCGTCGACAGGGCCTTGGCCAACTCGGTCTTGCCGACACCGGGCTCGCCTTCCAGCAGCAGCGGACGCTGGAGCCGCAGGGCCAGGAACACCGCCGTCGCAAGCCGCCGATCCGCGTAATACCCGGCGCCCTGGAGCGCCTGCACGACCGCGTCGATGGTGGGGAACGGTGAGGTCGTCGCAGGCGTGATGTCGGTCATCGCGAAAGCTTATCCGAGCGCCTTCGCGACCGCCCGCTGCGTGAGAACGCCAATGAGGTTCGCACGGTAGGCCGCCGAGGCGTGCAGATCGCTGTTGAGATCGCTCGCGTCGATCTTCACGCCGGCCGCCGCTTCGGGCGTGAAGCTCTTCGTCAGCGCCTGTTCGAGCCCCGTGTGGCGGAACACGCCATTGCCCGCGCCGGTGACGGCCACGCGCACGCCGTCGTCAAACTGCGCGACGAAGACGCCGACGAGCGGGAAGTTCGATGCCTTCTGGCGCAGCTTTTCATAGGCCGCCCGCTTCGGGATAGGGAAGCGGATCGCCTTGATCAGTTCGCCGTCCGTCAACGCGGTGGTGAAGAGGCCCTGGAAGAAGTCGTCCGCGGCAATCTCGCGCTGCGTGGTGACGACAGTCGCGCCCGTGGCCAGCACCGCGCTCGGATAGCAGGCTGCCGGGTCGTTGTTGGCGACCGAACCGCCGATGGTGCCCATCGCGCGCACTTGTCGGTCGCCGATGTGCGCCGCCAGCCACGCCAGCGCCGGGAAGGCGGCCTGGATGTCGGCGTTGTTGGCCACGTCCAGATGACGCGACATCGAGCCGATCACGAAGGCGTTGCCCGCCTTGCTGATGCCGGTGAGCTCCTTGATGCCGCTGAGGTCGGCGAGCTGCTCGGGGGCGGACAGGCGCAGCTTCATCGAGGCGAGCAGCGTCTGCCCGCCGGCCAGCGGCGTAGCGCCCGCAGCGGCGAGCTTGACGGCATCCGCCAGGGTGGTGGGGCGTTCGAGGGTGAAGGCGTACATGGTGTTTTTCCTTCTGTGTTCAGGGGGCCGGACGACCTTGGGTACTGGCGGCCAGCGAGGGCTGCTGCGCGGGGCTCACGCTTCCCTTCTGCATCGCTTCCCAGACCCGGTGCGGCGACGCCGGCATGTCGAAGTCCTTGACGCCGAGCGGCGCCAGCGCGTCGAGCACGGCGTTGATCACCGCCGGTGGTGAGCCGATCGCACCGGCCTCGCCGCAGCCCTTGGTGCCCAATGGGTTGTGCGTGCAAGGCGTGCTCACCGTGTCGAGCTTGAACATCGGGAAGTCGTCCGCGCGCGGCATCGCGTAGTCCATGAAGCTGCCGGTGAGCAGCTGGCCGGATTCGTTGTCGTAGACGCAGTTTTCCATCAGCGCCTGGCCGATGCCCTGCACCAGTCCGCCCAGCACCTGCCCTTCGACGATCATCGGATTGATGATGGTGCCGAAGTCGTCGACCGCGGTGAAGCGATCGATCTTGACCTCGCCGGTCTGCTTGTCGATCTCGACCTCACAGATGTAGGTTCCGCCGGGGAAAGTGAAGTTGGTCGGGTCGTAGAACGCGGTCTCGTTCAGTCCCGGTTCGAGCTTGTCCAGCGGATAGTTGTGCGGCACGTAGGCCGTCAATGCAACCTGCCCGAACGGGATCTTCTTGTCGGTGCCCTTGACGGTGAACTCGCCGTTGGCGAACTCGATGTCGGCATCGCTCGCTTCCATCAGGTGGGCCGCGATCTTCTTGGCCTTGGTCTCGATCTTGTCGAGCGCCTTCATGATCGCGGCGCCGCCGACGGAGATCGAGCGCGAACCGTAGGTGCCCATGCCGAAGGGCACGCGTCCGGTATCGCCATGCACCACGTCGACCGCCTCGACGGCGATGCCCAGCCGCGCCGCAACGACCTGCGCGAAGGTGGTCTCATGACCCTGCCCATGGCTGTGCGAACCGGTGAAGACCGTCACGCTGCCGGTGGGATGCACGCGGATCTCGCCGCACTCGAACAGCCCCGCACGCGCGCCGAGCGCACCCGCAATGTTCGACGGCGCAATGCCGCAGGCCTCGATGTAGCTGGAGTAGCCGATGCCGCGCAGCTTGCCCTTCGCTTCGCTGGCGGACTTGCGCTGCGCGTAACCGGCGACATCGGCCAGCGTTTTGGCCTTGTCCATGCAAGCATGGAAATCGCCCGTGTCGTACTGCAGCGCCACCGGCGTCTGGTAAGGAAAGGTGGTGATGAAGTTGCGCTTGCGAATCTCGTCCTGGCCCAGGTTCATTTCCCATGCGCAGCGCGATACCAGGCGTTCGAGCAGGTAGGTCGCCTCCGGTCGGCCGGCGCCGCGGTAGGCATCGACCGGCGACGTGTTGGTGAACCACGTGTCGACCTCCACGTAGATCTGCGGCGTGGTGTATTGCCCCGCGAGCAGGGTGGCGTAGAGGATGGTCGGCACCGCCGTCGAGAAGGTCGACAGGTAGGCGCCGAGATTCGCATTGGTGTGCACGCGCAGCGCGAGGAACTTGCCTTGCGCATCCATCGCCATCTCGGCGTGGCTGACGTGATCGCGGCCGTGCGCATCGGACAGGAAGCACTCCGAACGTTCGCCGGTCCACTTGATGCTGCGATTGAGCTGCTTCGCGGCCCAGGTGAGGCACACGTCCTCGGCATAGAGATAGATCTTGGAGCCGAAGCCGCCGCCCACGTCGGGCGCAATCACGCGCACCTTGTGCTCGGGCAGACCGAGCACGAAGGCGGTCATCAGCAGCCGCTCGACGTGCGGATTCTGGTTGGCGACGTAGAGCGTGTACTCCTCGTTCGCGCGGCTGTAGCTGCCGATGGCGACGCGCGGCTCGATGGGATTGGGCACCAGCCGGTTGTTGACGAGGTCGAGCTTGGTGACGTGCGCCGCGGTGGCAAACGCTGCGTCGACCCCCGCCTTGTCGCCGATCGCCCATTTGTAGCACTGGTTGTCGGGCGCCTGCTCGTGAATGGTCACACCGCTCTGCTTCTTCGCGGCGTCGGCCACGCTGACAAGCGCGGGCAGCTCCTCGTAGTCGACCACGATGGCCTCGGCAGCATTCTTCGCCTGCTCGACCGTCTCGGCCACCACCATCGCGACGTGGTCGCCGACGTAGCGCACCTTGCCGATCGCGAGGATCGGATGCGGCGGCTCCTTCATCGGCGTGCCGTCGGGGTTGTTGATGAGCCAGCCGCAGGGCAGGCCGCCCATCTTGCCGTCGATGTCCTTGCCGCTGAAGATGCCGACGACGCCGGGCATCTTCGACGCCGCCGCGGTGTCGATGGACTTGATCTTCGCGTGCGCGTGCGGCGAACGCAGGAACACGGCGTGGGCCTGGTTGGCCATCGTCACGTCATCGGTGTATTGGCCCGCGCCGGTAAGGAAGCGATAGTCTTCCTTGCGCCGCAGTGCCTCACCGATGTGCGGCAGGCTGGAGAAGTCGGATGCACCCATGTCGTTCTCCTCAGGCCGTGGCGGTTGCTTTGGCGGGCGCGGCGGCCATCGCCTCGCCGCCCATCTGGACCGCCTTGACGATGTTCTGGTAGCCGGTGCAACGGCAGAGATTGCCGTCGAGCAGCTCGCGGATCTCCGTCTCGCTCGACTTGGGATGGTGCGTGCACAGGTCGATGGCGCTCATCACCATGCCCGGCGTGCAGAAGCCGCATTGCAGCCCGTGGCATTCCTTGAAGGCTGCCTGCATCGGATGCATCGTGCCGTCGGGTTGGGCGATGCCCTCGATGGTCGTGATCTCGGCACCGGCCACCTGCGCGACCAGCACGTTGCACGACTTGACCGCGCGCCCGTTGACATGGACCGTGCACGCGCCGCACTGCGCGGTGTCGCAACCGACGTGCGTGCCGGTCAGATGAAGGTGCTCGCGGATCGCCTGGACGAGGAAGGTATTGGGGGGTGCGTCGACCGTGACCTCGCGGCCGTTGACCGTGAATGGAACCTGCATTTGGCTGTCTCCGTTGGAAGGTGATGGCTGTTTTCGGCCATTGAATCTTGGACGCCCGACCTGACCGTCACCCTAGGCAAAACCCTAGGCGCTTGCAGGTTCTCCTTGAAATTCTCAAAATGAAACAGCTCGCCCTTTGGCGAAGCCCGAACAAGGGCCGATTCAGGCCCGACCCACACGATGACCGTCCAAACCGCTTCGCCCGCGCCAGAGCGTTCCCTTTCCATCGCCCAGGCGCGACGCGAGTGGATCGATGGCGAGCCCGTTTCCGATTCGCAGGCCGCTCGCATCGAACCGTGGCTGGCGCGTTCGTGGCAACGCTGCCTGGACGCCGGACACCAACCCCGGGAGCGCGTCAGTTTCGACCCGGTCTCGGCGCCCAGCGCGCGGCACGTGGCCGAGCGCAACCGCGCGCTGGTTGCCGCGGCGCGGCCCGTGCTGGACCGCCTGTCGCGCGCCATCGCGGACACGCGCTACTTCGCGATCCTCACCGATGCCGATGGCATCGTGGTCGACGTCGGCAACCTGCCCGGCGGCAGCGACGCAGCAGCCCGCCATGTCCGCAACATCGCGCGCGTCGGCGTCGACCTGTCGGAACGCGCAGTCGGCACCACGGCGATCGGCGCCGCGCTGGCGGAACGCGAGACTGTCTGGCTGCATCGCGGCGAACACTTCTTCGAAGACACCAGCATCTACACCTGCGCGGGCGCGCCGCTGTTCGGCCCCCAGGGCGAATGCATCGGCATGCTGGACCTGACCGGCGTCCAGGTGGTCGAGCGCCCCGAACTCCGGCATCTGGCGGCGCTTTCCGCGCGCAGCATCGAGAACGCGCTGCTGCAGCGCCAGCCCTGCGAGTTGCTGCTGCACATCGGCTGGCCGGGTTGCGCGCCGGGCGCCGACACCGAAGGCCTCTTGTGCATCGATGCCGACGGCAATGTGACCGGCGCCAACGCCGCTGCGCGCCACATGCTGCATCAGCCGCTGTCGTCCGGCCCGGTCATGAACTGCAACGACCTCTTCGCGCTGCCGCCGCAGATGCTTTTCGATGCGGCGCGGCGCGGCGACGCCATGCTCGAAGTGCCGCTCTGGTCCGGATTGCGCGTGCAGGCTCGGGCCCAGCTGACCGGCGCAACCACGGTCCATGCCGTCACGGGGTCGAGTCGGCCCCGGTTGCGGGATGTGGAGACGGCGCTGATTCGCAAGGCGGTTGACGAAGCACGCGGCAATGTCGCGGAAGCGGCTCGTGCACTCGGCATCAGTCGCGCGACCGTATACCGCAAGCTGCCGCGCAGCCGCCGCGCAGGCTGAATAGCCGACAAGGCGCGTGCACGCCGCGCCACTTGCGGCGTTCGTGCCGTTTGCCACACACCGCGCGTCTTCAGACCGCCCGGATAGTGACTGCATTACATTTAGTTGCTATTGTCAGCAGTTGTTAAAACAATTGCACGCCACCCGGCGGCATGACTGGGACGTTGATCATGAGCGCATCCGAGGGCCGTACCTTTTCCTTGTCGCGAAAACCGACGAGACGCCAAGTCCTTGGCCGCCTGACCGGCGCCGCGGTTGCCGCCAGCCTGGGCCTGCCCGCATTCGCACAAGCCAGAGCCATACGGATCGGCGCGACTTTCGACAACAGCAGTGTCGAAAAGGCCAACGGCACGGGGCTGTTCCTCGGCTCGAGCGCTTATTTCAACGGGATCAACCGGGCGGGCGGCATCAACGGCACGAAGGTCGAACTGCTCATGGCCGACGACCAGTTCAAACCCGAGAACGCCAAGGCCAACGCCCTCGCCTTCGCTGCCGACAGTTCGGTGCTTGCCATGGTGCATCCGCTGGGCACGCGCCAGACGGCGGAAGTGAGCGACGCCGTTCCCGGCATGGCGGTTGTCGGTCCCAACACGGGCACCGTGTCGCTGCGCAAGAAAGCGGCGCCGAACACCTTCTGGGTGCGCGCCAACTACGACCAGGAGATCGACAAGCTCGTCGCCACGGCGGCCGTGCTCGGCCAGTCGCGCATCGGCCTTGTGTATTCGAACGATCCGCTGGGCCAATCTCTGCTGGCGGGTTTCAAGTCGGCCTTGGCCAAAGCCAAGATTGAACCGGCCGTGATCGCCAGTACGCCGAGCACGACCAGCATGGAAGTCGAGCCCGCAGCCAAACAGATCGCCGAAGCGTCGCCGCAAATCGTCATCATCGGCCTGGCGGGCACTGCGCCCGCCTTTGTGCGCGCATTGCGTGCCGCCGGCGGCAAGAGCAGCGCCTATGGCCTGTCGATCACGGCGGGCTCCTTGGGCGCGATGGGCGACCTCGCGCACGGACTGGGTTTCGCGATGGTGGTGCCCTCTCCCTTTGCGACCAAGTTCGAGATCGTCCGCCGCTATCAGGCCGACATGCTGGCCAACGGCTCCAAGGAGTTTTCGCTGCCGAGCCTCGAGGGCTACATGGACGCCGCCGTGCTGGCCGAAGGCCTTCGCCGAGCGGGCCCGTCGCCGACGCGCGCTGCGGTGATCTCGGGACTGGAGCACATCGAGGGTTACGACCTCGGCGGCGTGAAGATCAACTTCGGCCGAAGCAACCGCGAAGGCAGCCAATTCGTCGATGTGGCCGTGATCAGCGCCAACGGAAGGCTGTTGAGCTAACCCCTATGTTGAGCTAACCCCCAGGTTGGCTCACTTCGTGTAGCCGCCCACCCCCTTGCAGGGGGCAACACCGGCGGCCCGGCGGAGCCGGTTCCGCGGTGTTTCACGAACGGGCGCCGCTTCACCAGCGGAAATACGGGTGCTCAAGCAGAATCATGCGAATGAACCCTCGCTACGCGACCGTCGCACCTTCACGCGCTGAAGTCGACGCACTCCCTGGCCTCACGTTGGTCGAATTCGGCACCGACTGGTGCGGCTTCTGCAAGGCGGCGCAGCCCCTTATTTCCGAAGCCTTGTCCGGCGCGCCGCCCACGCGCCATCTCAAGATCGAGGACGGCAGCGGACGGCCCCTTGGCCGTTCGTTCCGCGTCAAGTTGTGGCCGACATTGATCTTCATGCAGCAAGGCAAGGAAGTCGCCCGCTTGGTGCGCCCCGAAAACGCCGCCGCGATCCGGCGCGAACTCGAACAGGCGGCCGGCACCAGTCTCTAGCCGCTCAAGCGGCTGCCGGCACCTTGTCCAGGAAGCCGGTGACCGTCTGCAGCTTGCCCGCTTCGAGCCGCACGAAGTCCGTGCCTTCGATCAGATCCGCCGCGCCGTTCGGCCCGAGCGTCCACGAAAAGCGCAGGTGATCGCCGTGCCCGTCCGCGCGGCCCTTGAGCGCGAAACGAAAGCCCGGGTAGTTCTGATGCACCACGCCGACCAAGGCGCTGATCTGCGCGCGGCCACTGCCTTGCGCGATCGGATCGATGTAGCGTGCATCGTCAGTCCAATGCGTCTCGAGCAACTTCAGCCGGCGCGATTCGTCGGTTTCATTCCACACGGCGATGTAGTTCTCGGCCACATGCTGGGCGTCGGGGGTAGCGGTGTTCATGGCGATTCCTTTCTGTGTTCAACACCCGCAACAGCGCGGGGTGAACGAATGGTCGCCGCGACGGCGCAGCCGGTCGATGACCTGGGAGGTCATGTGCGAAGGCGCGCACTTCGATGTTCGGTCGAGCAGATTTCCATGTGGTGGACGAAATGCGCCAACGGAGGGACTTCGGCATCCGCCGACTTGGCAGCGTCGTCCCAGCGCCGCAGGCGCACCGCGTCGCCTGAATACGGCAGCGCCTCGAAGGCTTGCGCCTGTACGTCATCGAAGATGCCGCCCTGAAGCACCAGGCTGCGCTGCGAATCGGCTGAGAGCGACGCGTGATAGCCCTCGACCCTCGCACACAGGAAGCGCTTGGCGTCCACGTGCAGCCGGATCGGCTCCAGTGTTGCCGGACTGAAAAGCGCGCGAAGAAAAGGCAAGCAACGAAACTGATGCAGATCGTCCAGCCCCTGCTGGGTCGGCGTGCCGCCGAAGTCGTGCAGAAGATGCCCCAGGTCATGAAGCAGCGCCCCTGTGATCAAGGCGCTATCGGAACCGGCCTGCTCGGCCAGATGGGCGGACTGCAAGGCATGCTGCAGCTGCGTCACCGGCTCGCCGTCGTACTGGGCATGGCCCTTGGATTCGAACAGGCCGACGATGTCGGGAATGCTGAGGCTCATGCGCCTCTTTGTACCTGGTTTCGGTAACAGCGCCGTGTCAGGCGGGCACGCCGGCAGGTTGCGCAATGCGGCCACCGCGCGTGTTGGGCGCGAGGTAGCGATCGACCGACAGCCCGTCGGTGCGAATGTCCGGACGACGGCCCATCACCTGGTCGGCCACGACCTTGCCGGAGCCGCAGGCCATGGTCCAGCCCAGCGTGCCGTGGCCGGTGTTGAGGAACAGGTTGCCGTAGGGCGTGCCGCCGATGATCGGCGTGCTGTCGGGCGTCATCGGCCGGAGGCCGGTCCAGAAGGTGGCGCGCGGCAGGTCGCCGCAAGGAAAGAGATCGGTGATCACGCGCTCCAGCGTCTCGCGCCGATGCGGATTCAGCCGAAGATCGAAGCCGCCCAGCTCTGCCATCCCGCCAACACGGATGCGATCGTCGAAGCGCGTGACCGCGACCTTGTAGGTCTCGTCGAGCACGGTGGACTGCGGCGCCAGCGACGGATCGACCAGCGGCACGGTCAGCGAATAGCCCTTGACCGGGTACACCGGGATGTCGAGTCCGAGCGGTGCGATGAAGTCACGCGAATAGCTGCCGAAGGCGAGCACGTAGCGGTCGGCCGTCAGGACCTCGGGCTTGGACCCTCCCAGGCGCACGCCGGTGATGCGTCCACCTTCGGTGATGAGCCCTTCGACGGCTTGGTCGAAGCGGAAATTCACACCCAGGCCCCGCGCGACGTCGGCCAGTCCTTGGGTGAAGAGATTGCAGTCACCGGTTTCATCGTTCGGCAGACGAAGGCCACCCGCCAGGAGATCGCCCGTGCGGGCCAGCGCCGGCTCGACGGTTGCGAGTTGGCTGCGATCGAGCAATTGATAGGGCACGCCGCATTCTTCGAGCACGGCCACGTCGCGCTGTACGGCATCGAGCTGCGCCTGCGTGCGAAACAGTTGCAGCGTGCCCTGGGTGCGATGTTCATAGCGCACGCCGGTTGCAGCGCGCAACTCGCGCAGGCAATCGCGGCTGTACTCGGCCACGCGCATCATCCGTTCCTTGTTGACGGCGTAGCGTTCGGGCGAGCAGTTCTTCAGCATGGCTGCCATCCAGCGCAGTTGGAACAGCGAGCCATCGGGCTGGATCGACAGCGGCGCGTGCTTCTGGAACATCCATTTCAGCGCCTTGAATGGAATGCCGGGCGCCGCCCACGGCGTGGAATAGCCGGGCGAGACCTGTCCGGCATTGGCAAAGCTGGTTTCCTGCGCGGGGCCACTCTGGCGATCGACAAGGGTCACCTCGGCGCCGGCGCGCGCCAGGTAATAAGCGGTTGTGACACCGATGACACCGCCACCCAGAACGATCACTTTCATCGCAAAAACCCTTCCATGCAGGACAGGCGCTAAGCGTATTCCTTCATGTGCCATAAACTCCGCTGAAATTCGGCCTCTTGACAGTGCTTTTCGCTGTCATTTGGCATCCAGCGGGCCTGAAGGAGTGAAATGATCGAACTCGACCGTACGGACAAGAAAATTCTCGAAATCCTGCAGCGTCAGGGCCGCATTTCGATGACCGATCTGGCCGAGCAGATCGGCCTGTCGACCTCCCCTTGCTCCGAGCGCGTCCGCCGCATGGAGCGCGAGGGCGTGATCACCGGCTATTACGCCCGCGTGAATCCCCAAGCCATCGGGAAGACACTCCTGGTGTTCGTGGAAGTCACCCTGTCGTCGAAGTCCGGCGACGTGTTCGACAAGGTACGACAGGAACTGCTCCTCGTGCCCGAGGTGATGGAATGCCACCTGGTATCGGGCGGCTTCGACTACCTCATCAAGGCACGGCTGCGCGCCATGAGCGACTATCGCGACCTGCTGGGCAGCCTGCTCAAGAAACTGCCTGTGACCGCCGAATCACGCAGCTACGTCGTGATGGAAGAAGTGAAAGAGAGCCTCTACGTTCCCATGTGACTCGCCCCCAGGTTGTTGCTCGCCCCCAGGTTGCCCGCACTTCGTGTCGGGCGCCCACCCCCTGCCGGGGGCAACACCAGCGGCCCGGCAAAGCCGGTTCCGCGGTGTTTCACCAACGGGCCTGGCTTCGCCGGCCGAGAAGCGGTGCTGAGCACTCACGGCTGCGCGCAGCGCGCCCGATCGGGGGCCGCCACGGAACCGGCTTTGCCGGGCCGTCGGCGGCGCCCCCGGCAGGGGGTGGGCGCCCGACACGAAGTGCGGGCAACCTGGGGGCGAGCAACAACCTGGGGCGAGCTCAATCAGCATTCGGGAAGAACAACTGTTCACCGTTGATCTTGTAGGCCGCGATGGTCGACTGTCCGGCCGGCGAGATCACCCAGTCCACGAATTTCTGGGCGCCCGCGCTGTTGAGCTGCGGAAACTTCGCCGGACTCACGACCATCACGCCGTACTGATTGAACAGGCGCTTGTCGCCCTCGACCAGCACCGAGAGATCCGCCCGGTTCTTGAAGCTCAGCCAGGTGCCGCGATCGGCGAGCACATAGGCGCCGGCGGATGCGGCCATGTTGAGCGCCGGCCCCATGCCGCAGCCGCATTCCTTGTAGCCCGTGCCCTTCTTGTCGTTGGGCACCGGCTGGCCGGCCTCGGCGATGCCGGTCTGCGTCCACAGGCGGCGCTCCGCCGCGTCGGTGCCGCTCTTGTCGCCGCGCGAGACGAAGGGTGCGTTGGTGGCGGCGATCTTCTTGAGCGCAGCGACGATGTCCTTGCCCTTCACGCCTGCGGGGTCGTCCTTCGGGCCCACGAGGATGAAGTCGTTGTACATGACCGGAAAGCGCTTGGCCGCGAAACCTTCGGCGACGAACTTCTCCTCGGCCGCCGTGTCGTGCACGAACAGCACGTCGGCATCGCCACGCTTGGCCATGTCGATCGCCTGGCCGGTGCCGACCGCGACCACCTTGATGTCGATGTGGGTCGCCTGCTTGAACGCCGGCAGCAGGTGCGAGAACAGGCCCGACTGCTCGGTCGACGTGGTCGACGCCATGGTGATGGTCTCCGCGTGCGAGACCCACGCGGTCGCCGCCAGAACAATCGCTCCAGCGGCCTTGCAGGCACCCTTGGGCAGATTGAAAAACTTCATACCAACTCTCCTTTGACAAACAAGCGGGCTTCATCGGGCAGCGGCCCGCCGAAGAAATCGTCGACGGGCAGATCGGCCAGCACACGCCCATGCTCCAGGTAAACGACACGGCTTGCGAGCCGCTTGACCTGGCCGAGGTTGTGGCTCGCGAACACCAGCGTGCGGCCCTTGGCCGCATCGGCGATCAGTGCCTCGACATCGCGCTTGGCGGTCGGATCGAGGCTGGCGGTCGGTTCGTCGAGCAGCAGCACCTCGGGCTTCATCGCCCATGCGCGCGCCAATGCCATGCGCTGCTGCTGCCCGCCCGACAGCGTGCGCGCGTTGCGATCGACGAGATCGGCCAGCCCGACCCGGCACAACGCCACCGTCGCCTCGCGTTGCGCATTGCGCCACGGTGCGCCGCGCAGCCAGAGTGCCAGCGCCACGTTGTTGCGCACGCTCGCGCGCAGCATGTGCGGCCGCTGGAACAGCATGGCCTGCATGCGGAGCGGCGCCCTGCTGACGAAGGCGCCTTTCGCATGTGGCACCAGCCCGTGCAGCACGCGCAGCAAGGTGCTCTTGCCGCTGCCGTTGGCGCCGATCAGCGCGACGCGTTCGCCCGCATGGATCGACAGCGTGGCCCCGACCAGCGCTTCGACACGCCCGAAGCGGACGTCGATGCCGTGCAGGCTGAAGAGCGGTTCGTCCGGGCGCCAGTTCACGAGGCAACCTCCAGGTGGCGGGCCGCTGCCGCCTCGACCACGCCGCCGTCCACGCGCTCTCGCCAACCGCGCAGCGCAGCAATGGCAAGGTTGAGCACCAGCACCACCCCCAGCAGGACGAAGCCGAGCGCCAACGCGAGCGGCAGGTCGCCCTTGCTTGTTTCCAGCGCGATCGCAGTGGTCATCACGCGCGTGAAGCCGTCGATGTTGCCGCCGACGATCATCACGGCGCCGACTTCCGAGACGGCGCGGCCGAAGGCTGCGATGACCACCGTCACCAGGGCATAGCGCTCGTCCCCCACGAGCAGGAGCGCCCGTGCGAAAGGGCCCGCGCCCAAAGAGCGCAGTTGCTCGCCGTGCGCTCGGTCGGCATCCTCGATGGCCTGGCGCGTCAGGGCCGTCACGACCGGCAGGACGAGGATCGTCTGCGCGAGCACCATCGCCTTGAAGCTGAAGAGCCAGCCCAGGAAGCCCAGTGGCCCCGATCGGGACAGCAGCAGGTAGATCACGAGCCCCACCACCACCGAAGGCAGCGCCAGCAATGTGTTGAGCAACGTGAGCAAGAGCCCCCGCCCCGGAAAGCGCGTGACCGCCAGCCACGCGCCCAGGACCAGCCCGAGGGCGCAGGCCAGCAAGCAGGCCAAGGCGCTGACCGCCAGCGACCGTCCGACGATGGCCAGCAACACAGGATCCCCCGAAACGACGAGATGTCCTGCTGCGGCGACGCTATCGGTGAAAGTGTTCATGCATGGCGCGAAACTGAAACGCGGGGCAGTATGTCCCAAGCAGCCCCGATCAACTTATGCAATTCATTGCATAGGTTCAGGACCGCATTTGCATAATCCTTCGCGCACTTGCCGCTCAAGCCCATCATCCCCTTGCACCAGATCGAAATCTCCTATGCCATCGCACCGCGCCGAAGCGGCCGCGCCCTGATCCGCAACCCGCTCATGGAGCTTCTCCATGCGGTGCGCGAGCAGGGTTCGATCTCGGCGGCTGCGCGCGCGCTGGGTTTGTCATACCGGCACGTGTGGGGCGAACTGAAACGCTGGGAGCAATTGCTCGACCATCCGCTGGTGACTGGCGACCAGGGTCGTTCGGCGCAACTGTCCGAGTTCGGCGACAAGCTGCTGTGGGCCGAACGCCAGGCGCAGGCGCGGCTGGCGCCGCAGATCGAGGCCTTGCACGCCGATCTCGAACGCGCCTTCGCGCTCGCTTTCGACGAGAGCACGCACGTGCTCAGTCTGCACGCGAGCCATGACGACGCGCTCGTCATGCTGCGCGGCCACGCTGCCGCGAAGGCACGCCTGCAACTCGACATCCGCTTTACCGGGAGCGTGGACGCGATCAGCGCACTCAACCAGGGGCGCTGCGTGATGGCGGGCTTCCACACGCTGGAGCACCCGCCGATCGGCTCGCTCGCGCAGCGCACCTACAAGCCGCTGCTGAAACCGGGACTGCACAAGATCATCGGCTTCGCCCGACGCGCGCAGGGATTGATCGTCGCGTCCGGCAACCCGTTGGGACTGAGCCGCCTCGCCGACGTGACCGAGCGGCCCGTGCGCTATGTGAACCGGCCGCTCGGCACGGGCACGCGCGTGCTGCTCGACGAACTGCTCGCACGGGATGGACTCAGGCCCGAATCGATCGACGGCTATGCCAACTGCGAACCGTCGCACACTGCCGTGGCACACGCCATCGCGGCGGGCCAGGCAGACGCGGGGCTCGGCATCGAATCGGCGGCCCGCGGCGCGGGGCTCGGCTTTGTCCCGCTGGTGCATGAGCGCTACCACCTGGCCTGCCTCAGGTCGGCGCTCGACCAGCCGGCCATCCAGGCCCTGCTGACCGTGTTGCGCGGGGCGGCATGGCAGCACCAGTTGTGCACGCTGCCCGGCTATGAGAACGCCAGCAGCGGTGAGGTGCAATCGCTGAGTGCGCTGCTGCCCTGGTGGAACTTCAAGCCGAAGAAGCCACGCTGACCGGCACCGAGGCGGTCAGGCACGCGGATCGAGCACGACGCGGCCATGAATGCTGCCGCTGCGCATGGCATCGAAGACTTCATTGACTTTCGAAAGCGGGCTCGATTCCACGCGGCAGTGCAATTCGCCCCGGGCTGCCATATCGAGCACAGCACGCAGATCCTCGCGCGTGCCGACAGCAGACCCGACGATGTGGGCTTCGCTGCCGACCAGCGCCAGGGCGTGGAATCGAAGGGGGTCCGAAGGCAAGCCGATGACACACAAGGTGCCGCCCGGCCGCAGGATGGTCATCGCGGCATCGTAGGCAACGTGGGCCGCTGAGGTGACGGCAGCTACGTGCGCGCCGCCCCGCTTTCGGATCGAGGCCAAGGCTTCGGGGTCGGCAGCATTCAAGGCATGGTCCGCACCCAACTCGCGGGCCAGGGCGAGCTTCGCGTCGCTCACGTCGAGAGCAAAAACTTCGGCGCCCATGACACGCGCGATCTGAACGGCCAAGTGCCCAAGCCCCCCGACGCCAAGCACGGCGACGCGCTGCTTCGGGACGATATTCGCCTTCTTGAGCGCGCGATAGCTCGTCACGCCGGCACAAAGCAGCGGGGCGGCCTGCTCGTCGCTCAATGCATCCGGTATGCGCACCGCGTAGGTCGCATTCGCGCACATGAACTGCGCAAAGCCGCCATCGACGGACATGCCGGTCACTGCCGATCCCTTTCGACACAGGTTCTCGTTGCCTTCCAGGCACTGCTCGCATTTTCCGCAGGCGCGGTAGAGCCATGGGACGCCGATGCGATCACCGACACGAAGCTCCGTCACGCCATCGCCGCAACGCACGACCTTGCCGACGGCTTCATGCCCGGGCACGACGCGCGGCTTGGTGTGGGCGCGAAGTCCAGCCTGGTCGCCTTCGACGATATGCAGATCGGAGTGGCACACGCCACAGGCGAGCACCTCGATCAGCACTTCGCCGGGCTGCGGCTCGGGAACGGGGATGTCCTCGATGACAAGAGGTTTGCCGAATTCGCCGAGCACGGCAGCTTTCATGGTGCGAGCCTCCAATAGATAAGTGGGTCAGATGGCGCAGGTCCTGAAACCGAAGAATCCGTCGTCACGTCCGGGCAGGGCGAAGCCCCTTCGCTTCGGCGACCGCATCCGTGCCCGCGTCGCGAATGATGCGCCGCGCAGCACGCGCGCGCGGCCGAATGCCGGTTGGGGGTCGAACTCGCCGCCTTCGCTCCACGGATCGGCACGGAAACCCGACCATGGCTGGAGCGTGCCCGCAGTCCATTCGTGGACGTCGGACCAGCGGAAACCACGCCGCGTTGCGGTGTGGGCAGCAATCTCCCATTCGACTTCGGTGGCCAGCCTTCGGCCCGCCCAGCGCGCCCACGCATCGGCCTCCCACCAGGTCACGTGCACCACGCTGTGATTGCCGGCCGCACGCATCGTCCTGCCGAATTGTTGACGCAGCACGGAGCCGCCGCTGCCATGGCGCGCCGCGCCGATTTGCTCGACGTGCCGCGGTCCGCGTCGGCCTTCGGTCTGGGATGCCAGCCATTGCAGGCCCTCGGGGCGCCAGAACTCGGCCCGGTCGTAGCCGCCGTCGTCGACGAACTCCACGTACTGGCTCCAGGTCAGGGGTTGGGCATCGATCTCGAATTCCGGCACCTCGACGCGTTGCATGCCGCCTTCCTGCGCGAAGAAGAAGCCCGTGTCAGCTTGTCCGAGTTCCCATGAGGTCGCCGGGACCACCACCGGCTCCCGGGTCACGGCAGAGGGTGGGAATTCGACGCCCAGCGGCAGGCCGAGCGTCTGTGCCATCACGACCAGTTGCTCGCCGCGAAGGTCTTCATGGAACAACGCGAGCCGGTAGAAATAGAGGCCGGCATCGGTTTCGGCGGCGTGCTCGAGCAACTCCAGCGTGCCTTCCAGCGTTTCGAGCAGGTAGGCCTTGGTCTGCGCCAGATCCGGAAGGTCGGCGGACCAGCGCTCTACGGAATCGATCTGCGAAGGGTTCCACCAAACGTCGGCATTCGGTTCGATCGCAGCCAGCCGCGTGGGACGCACCGGACAGTCGACGCCGAACGCGCGCTGCGTGTTGCGTGCGATCCACCATTCCGCAAACCAGCCGATATGACCCGCCAGCCAGACCGGAGGATCGATGCTTTCGTCCTGAGGCACCACGAGGTCAGCCGAACCGAGCGCCTGTTCGTACAGCGACAGAAGATGCAGCGTGTGGTTTCGTGCGTCGATCAATGCCAGAGAGAGCAACTCCCGCCCAGCGTGGGACATGGCCGGGGAGTCAATCGAGTGCGCGCCGGGGGCGCTGAATGGCGTACTGGGCGGCAGGCTCGAAGGCATCTGCCATTATGGCGACACCCGGGTTCGACTTACAGCTTTGCGGACTGCATGTAGACGTCGAACGGCGACGCCAAAAAGCGGTCTGCGAAGAGTTGTTCCTTCTGGAATGTCCGGTAGTCGCTGTGGATCTTCTTCCAGGCGGGATTCGACCCATCGAGTTCCCTGCACGCGTCCATCGAGGCCTCGAAGGCAGCATCGAGCACGGGCCGCGGAAAAGGCTTCAGCAACGCCCCGGTACTGGTCAACTGTTTGATCGCCGCAGGGTTGCGGGCATCGTACTGCGCGAGGACCTCCGAATTCACCGACGCGCTCGCGGCCCGCACGATCGCCTTGTATTCGGCCGATAGCGCATCGAATGCCTTTTGATTGACCAGGAGGTCGAGTTGCAGCGCACCGGCCCACCAGCCGGGGTAATAGGCGTGGCGTGCCACCTTGGGCAGCCCGAGCTTCTGGTCGTCGTATGGGCTGGTCCCTATGGCCGCGCCGATGGCAAAGCTGCCCAGCGCCTGTCGGACATCGTTGCTGGCCGAAGGATCCTGGGGCGCGGCACCGAAGCGCGCCATCACCCGCCCGGCCAAGCCGTCGGCGCGGACTTTCAGCCCCTTGAAGTCCTGCACGCTCCTGATCTCCTTGCGAAACCACCCAAGCTGCTGCGCACCGGCGCTACCGCAAGGAAAGTTGATCGCGTTGAAGCCGGCGAGAAACTCGCGGGTGAGCTTCAATCCGTTGCCTTCGTTCATCCACGCGGCAAGTTGCCGTACGTTCATGCCGAACGGGATCGCCGCGCCCAACGCGAAGGCAGGGTTCTTGCCGAAGAAATAGGCGCCCGACGTGTGGCAAGCCTCGATCGCGCCACGCTCCACGCCGTCGAGCACACCGAGCGGCGACATCAGTTCGCCCGCGGCATGAACGTCGATCTGGAACCTGCCGCCGCTCATCTCGCCGACCTTCCGGGCGAAGCTCTGGGCAGCCCCGAGCAGGATGTCGGACGGCTGCGCGAAGCTCGACGCAAGACGCCAACGCGTGAGGGCTTGCGCATGCACCGCGGGCGCGATGCCGGCGGCCAGCACACCGGCGATGCCGCCACGTTGGATCAGAAAACGACGATGCATCGAGCGAGGCTCCAGGAAAACGATGAAATGAGAGGGAGGCCGATTGTAGGAACTGGTTACCAGCGGCCTCTAAAATAGCCGCCCCCGTTCCACCGTTCCCTGAAAGAACCATCTGATGAGACATCTCTCGTTCAAGACTTCGCTGCTCGCAGGCGCCGCATTCGCCGCCTTTGCCTTCGGCACGGCCGCCCAGGCCGCCGACCTGAAGATCGGCGTGGCCGAAGCCCTGTCGGGCGGCGCTGCCCAGTACGGCGTCGCCATTCGCAACGGCTTCGAACTCGCCGCTGCCGAAATCAATGCAGCCGGCGGCATCAACGGCAACAAGATCGAGCTCGTCGTCGCCGACGAGCAGGGCAAGAAGGAAGAGGCCATCAACGTCTTCAAGAAGCTGATCTTCCAGGATCAGGTGCTGATGGTCTTCGGCCCGACACTGTCGAACTCCGCGCAGGCCGCCGATCCGATCGCCCAGGCCGCCAAGACGGTGGCTTTCGGCACCTCCAACACGGCTGATGGCATCACCTCGATCGGCGACCACATCTTCCGCAATTCGGTGACCGAAGCCGACGTGCTCCCCGAGACCATCAAGACCGCCGTGAAGAACGCCGGCATCAAGAAGGTCGCCGTGCTCTACGGCAACGACGACGTGTTCACCAAGAGCGGCTACGACAACTTCAAGAAGGCGCTCGACGACCTGAAGATCCCGGTCACCACCACCGAGACCTTCGCCAAGGGCGACGTCGACTTCAAGGCCCAGCTGACGAAGATCAAGGCCAGCGGCGCCGATGCGATCGTGCTGTCGGCCCTGCTTGCCGAAGGCGCGCCAATCATGGTGCAGGCCCGCCAACTCGGCCTCAACGTGCCGATCATCGGCGGCAACGGCATGAACTCGGTCAAGGTGTTCGAACTGGCCAAGGGTCAATCCGACAACCTGTACGTCGGCAGCCCCTGGTCGGCCAGCAACGCCACGCCGGAGAACACCAAGTTCATCAAGGCTTACACCGAGAAGTACAAGACGGCGCCCGACCAGTTCGCAGCGCAGGCCTACGACGCGATGTACATCGCCGCTCAGGCACTGAAGAACGTCAAGGTCACGGGCAACCTCCCGGTCGACCGCGCCGCCGTGCGTGATGCGCTGCCCGCCGTGAAGCACACCGGTGCCACCGGCACGTTCCAGTTCCGCCGTGCCAACGACAAGACCGGCAAGCCCGCCGGCTACGACGCGCAGCAGTTGCCTATCGTCAGCGTGACGAAGGGCAATGAGTTCGTAATCACAAAATAAGGCTCGCCCCCAGGTTGCCCGCACTTCGTGTCGGGCGCCCACCCCCTACCGGGGGCAACACCGGCGGCCTGGCAGAGCCAGTTCCGCGGTGTTCCCGGAAGTAGCGGGGACCGGCACAGCCGATCCCCCATTCGGGAAACGCCGAAGAACCGGCTTTGCCGGGCTTCTGGTGTTGCCCCCGGTGAGGGGGTGGGCGGCTACACGAAGTGAGCCAACCTGGGGGAGAACGGATCCACCATGCTTGAACAGCAACTTGTCAATGCACTCTCCCTCGGGTGTGTCTATGCGCTTTTTGCGCTGGGCTTCACTTTGATCTTCGGGGTGCTCGGCGTCATCAATCTTTCGCACGGCGCGGTTTTCATGGTGGGCGCTTATGCGGCGGTCCAGGCCATGGCGCGTTTCGATTTGCCCTTGTGGGCCGGACTGCTGTTCGCCTTCGTGTTTTGCGGCCTGTTGGGGCTGCTGATCGACTTCCTGGTGCTCAAGCCGCTGCGCGCGCGCAACGCACCCCACCTGATTCCCATGATCGCGACCATCGGCGTCGCGATCATTCTCAACAACGGCATGCAGGGCATCTTCGGGGCGCAGAACGTGCGCTTCCCGGCCGGCGTGGTGTCGGGCGAATCGCTGAATCTCGCCGGCATCCATCTGACGGCGCTGGAGCTCGGCATCATCCTGCTGTCCTTCGCGCTGATGACGGTGCTGATGGTGGCACTCAAGCGCACGCAACTCGGACGCGCCCTGCGGGCCATCGCAGAGTCGCCGAAGGCGGCCCACTTGCTCGGTATCAATGTCGAGGGGCTGTTCTATCTGACCTCGTTTGCGGCCGCTGCCCTCGGCGGGCTTGCCGGCGTGCTGATCGGGCTCTATTCCAACGCCGTGTTCCCGCTCATGGGCCAGCCGATGCTGCACAAGGGCATCGCGGTGATCATCCTGGGCGGCATGGGCGACATTCGCGGCGCGATGCTGGGCGGGCTGTTCCTCGGCTTTGCAGAGGTGCTGTCGGTGGCCTACATCGGCTCGACCATGCGTGATGCGGTCGCGTTCGGCTTGCTGTTCCTGGTGCTGCTGGTGCGGCCCAAGGGCCTCTTCGGGACCGTGCAGGAGCGCAAGGTATGAGCGCCGCGCCGAACCGCTTCAAGCAAGCTCGCACCGCAGCGCGCAGCGCGGAGGTTTCTCTATGAGCGGTTTCGACAATCTCTGGTCGGTCTACAGCAACCTGGTGCTCACGCTGGGCACCAACGCACTGCTGGCGCTCTCGATCTGGCTCACGCTTTCATGCGGCATGCTGGCGATGGCCAATGCGGCGTTCATGGGCATCGGCGCCTACACCTCGGCGATCCTCACCATGAACTACGGCGTGCCCTTCCCGGTCGCCATCGCAGCCGGCATGGCGGCACCGGCGTTCACCGCCTTCGTCATCGGCAAGCCGACGCTGCGGCTGTCCGGCGTCTATCTCGCAATGGCGACGCTGGCCTTCGGCGAGGTGGTGCGCATCGTCGTGCTCAATGCCGAATCGCTGACCGGCGGTGCGCTGGGCCTGAACGGCATCCCTCAATCCACCCAGTGGTGGCATGTGGCGCTGGCTGTGGTGCTCGTGCTGCTGGGCCTGTGGCGGATGCGCCGGTCGAAGATCGGCCGCGCATTCGAGGCCATCAAGGAAGACGAAACAGCCGCCGGGCTGATGGGCATCGACGTCGGCGGACACAAGATGCTCGCCTTCGTGCTGGGTGCCGCCATCGCGGGCCTGGCGGGCGTGCTCAACGCGCACCTGACCTTCTTCATCGGGCCGAATGAATATGGCTTCGACCGTGGCGTCGACATCCTGACGATGACCGTCCTGGGCGGCATCAACGGGCTGACCGGCCCGGTGCTCGGCGGCGTGATCCTGACCGTGTTGCCCGAAGCACTGCGCGCGTTCGGCGATTTCCGGCTCGTGCTGAACGGCGTGATCCTCGTGCTGATCGTGCTCTTCCTGCCCAAGGGCATCTGGGACCCGGCACGGTTTCGGCAATGGTTCGGACGCAAGGGAGCGATGGCATGAGCGCCGCGCCGGGCCGCCCCCAAGCAAGCTCGCGCCCCCTCGGGGGGCAGCGAGGACACGAAGTGCCGAGCGTGGGGGCAACAGCCACACCATTGCTCACCCTCGACGGCGTCTCGCGCCACTTCGGCGGACTCAAGGTCCTGCAGGAAGTGAACCTCGAAGTGCCGCAGGGCGGCGTGTTCGGCCTCATCGGGCCCAACGGCGCCGGCAAGACCACCGTCTTCAATCTCACCACTGGGCTGCTGCCCACCACCGGCGGCACGATCCGGTTCGAAGGCCGCGACCTCGCGGGCCTCAAGCCGCACCAGATCACGCGCGGCGGCATCGCGCGCACCTTCCAGAACATCCGCATCTTCAAGGAGATGTCGCTGCTCGAGAACGTGATGGTCGGCATGCATGCCAACTTGCGCTACGGGCCCCTGGGCCTGCTCGCCTCATCGGGGCTGTTCCGCAGCGAAGAGCGGCGCGCACGCGACAGGGCGCGCGAGTTGCTCTCATGGGTCAAGCTCGACCACAAGGGCGACGACGTGGCCGACAACCTCTCGTACGGCGACCAGCGCAAGCTCGAACTCGCGCGCGCTCTCGCGACCGACCCCAAGCTGCTGCTGCTCGACGAGCCCGTCGCCGGCATGAACAGCACCGAGAAGACCGACCTGATGCACGAGATCCGCAACATCGCGGGTCGCGGCTACACCATCTTCATGATCGAACACGACATGCGTTTCGTGATGGGCCTTTGCGAGCACATCGCGGTGCTGAACTTCGGCCGCATCATCTCGCGCGGCGATCCGGACCAAATCCGGAATGACCCACAAGTGATCGAGGCCTACCTGGGCCGCGAAGAGGACGAAGCGACGAACGAGGGAGTGACGCCATGAGCGGAACGCCACTGCTGAAGGTCGACGCGCTCAAGGTCGCGTACGGCCACATCGAGGCCGTGAAAGGCATCGACTTCGAACTGCATGAAGGCCAGATCACGACGCTGGTGGGTGCCAATGGTGCCGGCAAGTCGACCACGCTGCTGGCGCTGTCGGGTCTGGTCAAGAAGGCCTCGGGGCGCGTCGTGCTCGACGGGCAGGACCTCACCGCCCTCTCGCCGCACAAGATCGTCGCTGCCGGCATGGTGCAGGTGGCCGAGGGCCGTGCCACGCTGACCACGCTCACGGTGCGCGAGAACCTCGAGCTTGGGGCCTACACCCGGCGCGACGGCCGGGCGCAGCGCGCCAACGACCTCGACCACATCTACACGCTCTTCCCCCGGCTCAAGGAACGCGCGGACGGACTGGCGGGCAACCTGTCGGGGGGTGAACAGCAGATGCTGGCGATCGGCCGCGCGCTGATGGCCAAGCCGCGTGTGCTGCTGCTCGATGAGCCGTCGATGGGCCTCGCTCCGATCATCGTGCAGGACATCTTCCGCACGCTGCGCGAGATCAACAAGGCTGGGCTGACGATCTTCCTGGTCGAGCAGAACGTGCGGCAGGCGCTCAAGATCGCCGACCGTGCCTACGTGATCGAAACCGGAAAGATCGTGCTCACCGGTAGCGGACGCGACCTGCTCGGCAATCCGAAGGTGCAGGACGCCTATCTGGGCGGTTAAGCGGTTGAGCGCTTAGGCGCCGGGCTGGAACCTCGCTCGGATCGACTGTTCAATGCCCGCGGCATCGAGTCCGATGCCAGCGAGCAGCTTGCCCGGATCGCCGTGCTCGATGAAGCGGTCGGGCAAACCGAGCTGAAGAACAGGCTTCTGCACTTGGGCGGCCTGCAGCGCCTCGAGCACGGCACTGCCCGCGCCGCCCATGATCGCGCCTTCCTCGATCGTGACAATCGCGTCGTGCGACCCGGCGACCTGTAGCAGCAGTTCGACATCGAGCGGCTTGGCCCAGCGCATGTTGACCACCGTGGCGTCGAGTGCTTCAGCCGCCTGCAACGCCGGATAGAGCAAGGTGCCAAAGGCAAGGATCGCGATGCGCTTGCCCTCGCGGCGGATTTCGCCCTGGCCGAAGGGCAGGCCTTCGAGGGTCTGGTGCGGCGTGACACCAGCACCCGAACCGCGCGGATATCGCACCGCGACCGGATGGTCCTGCTGATATGCAGTGGTCAGCAGTTGCCGGCATTCGGCCTCATCGGCCGGACAAGCCACGCTCATGTTCGGAATGCAGCGCAGGAACGAGATGTCATAGGCGCCCGCATGCGTCGCACCGTCGGCTCCCACCAGCCCTGCGCGATCGAGCGCGAACACGACGGGAAGATTCTGGATCGCGACGTCGTGGATGAGCTGGTCGTAGGCGCGCTGCAGGAAGGTCGAGTAGATTGCGACCACCGGCTTGAGCCCCTCGCACGCCAGGCCGGCGGCGAAGGTGACCGAATGCTGCTCCGCGATGCCCACGTCGTAGTAGCGCTCGGGAAAACGCTTTTCAAATTCGACCAGCCCCGAGCCCTCGCGCATCGCCGGCGTGATGCCGACCAGACGACCGTCCTGCGCAGCCATATCGCACAGCCAGTTGCCGAAGACTTGCGTGAAGGTCTGCTTGGGCGCGGTCGCGGGCTTGACCAGACCCACGGCCGGGTCGAACTTGGATGGGCCGTGGTAGGCGACGGGGTCGGCCTCGGCCAGCTTGTAGCCCTGGCCCTTCCTCGTGACGACGTGCAGGAACTGCGGCCCGCGCAGGTGCTTGAGGTTCTCGAGCGTGGGCACCAGCGAATCGAGGTCGTGGCCGTCGATCGGCCCGACATAGTTGAAGCCGAACTGTTCGAACAGGGTGGCCGGCACCACCATGCCCTTGGCATGCTGCTCGAAGCGCTTGGCGAGTTCGAACAGCGGCGGCGCGGCGCGCAGCACGCTCTTGCCGACGTTCTTGGCGGCGGCATAGAAGTTGCCGCTCATCAACTGCGCAAGGTAGCGGTTGAGCGCGCCGACCGGCGGGCTGATCGACATGTCGTTGTCGTTCAGGATCACGAGCAGCTTGCAGTCGTCGCACACACCGGCGTTGTTGAGTGCCTCGAAGGCCATGCCGGCCGTCAGCGCGCCGTCGCCGATGATCGCGACGGAATGGCGCTCCTCGCCCTTTTGCCGGGCGGCCATCGCCATGCCGAGCGCGGCCGAGATGCTGGTCGACGAATGCGCGGTGCCGAAGGTGTCGTACTCGCTCTCCGTGCGTTGCGGAAAGCCCGAGATGCCACCGAGTTGACGCAGCGTCGGCATGCGGTCACGCCGACCCGTGAGGATCTTGTGCGGATAGGTCTGGTGGCCCACGTCCCACACCAGTCGATCGTGCGGCGTGTTGAAGACGTGGTGCAGCGCAACCGTGAGTTCGACCGTGCCGAGGTTCGAGCTGAGATGGCCGCCGGTGCGCGACACGTTGTCGAGCACGCAGCTCCGCACTTCGTCGGCCAGTTGCTTGAGTTGAGCGCGGTCGAATTGCCGCAGCACGGAAGGATCGTTGATGGTGGGGAGCAGCGGAGCCATGGAGAAGTCTTGTCGTTATCGATCGCGATCCACGACCATGTAAGCCAGCGCGCGGAGCGCCGCGGTGTCGGCCAGCGCGCAGCGGTCCAGCGCGTCGAGCGCCTGGGTCAAGAGTTGGCGCGCCTGGACGCGGGCGCCGTCGAGGCCGAGCAGTGAGACATAGGTGGGCTTGTCACTCGCGGCATCCTTGCCGGCCGTCTTGCCCAGCGTCTCGGAATCGGCGACGACGTCGAGGATGTCGTCGACCACCTGGAAGGCGAGCCCCACGGCCGCGCCGTAGTCGCGCAATGCCGCGAGGCTTTCAGGCGCGATCACATCACCGCAGGCCGCGCCCATTTCCACGCTGCCCTGCAGCAACGCACCGGTCTTCAGGCGATGCATGTTGCGCAGCTGTGCTTCGTCGAGCGCGACGCCCACGCTCGCAAGGTCGATGGCCTGCCCGCCCGCCATGCCCTGGCTGCCGGCGGCGCGCGCCAGCAAACGGCAGAGGTTGGCCTGGACTTCGGCGGGGATGCCGCTTGTATCGGGCGTCAGCAGTTCGAAGGCCAGCGCCTGCAGGGCATCGCCGGCCAGGAGCGCGTCGGCTTCGCCGAACTTGACGTGCACCGTCGGCTTGCCGCGGCGCAGGACGTCGTTGTCCATGCACGGCAGGTCGTCGTGCACGAGCGAATAGGCGTGGATCAATTCAACGGAACAGGCGGCGCGCAGCGCCGCCTCCGCGTGACCGCCGACGGCCTCGCTGGCCGCGAGGACCAGCAGCGGGCGCAAACGCTTGCCACCGTCGAGCACCGCATAGCGCATCGCATCGCCGAGCTGGACCGGTGCGTCGATGCCGACCCAGTCCGACAGCGCAGACTCGACGCGCGCGAGCAGCGGCTCGCTCCACGCTGCGAGACGGGCGGCGTCCCACCGCAGGGTTTCGGTGACTGTCATTCGGACGCCCAGACCTTGAGGCTGCCCGCGTCGAGCACCTTGATCTGGTCTTCGACCGCTTGCAGCTTGTCGCGGCAGAACGCGAGCAGCGCCGCGCCTCGCTGGTAGCTGCCGAGCAACTGGTCGAGCGGCAACTGGCCCGATTCGAGTTCGGTGACGAGTTGTTCGAGTTCCTGGAGACCGGCTTCGTAGGACGCCGGCAGTGCTCCGGTATCGGGCGCGGCAGGCGTTGGCGGCTGGGAAGAAGAAGGCACCTTGGGCATGCGGCGTTCGTGGGTGAAACCCGGCATTTTAGGGCGGGGGGCCGATTCGCATCCCGGGGGTACAATCCGCGTCTCTTTCAGGGCCGGCAGTTGTCGGCCCATTTCTTCGGGCCGTCGCAAGCCTTAGACGGCAGCCTTCCGTTCTTTCTCTCTCCCTGTGGGGAGCTTGGTCAGGTCACCCATGTCTGATTTAAGTCTTCAACTGCAGCAGGCTTCGAGCCAACTCCCGGTTTCCGCGTATTTCGACGAGACGCTCTATGCCCGCGAGCTGCAAACGCTTTTCGCCGCTGGACCGCGCTATGTCGGCCACCGGCTCGCGGTGCCCGAACCGGGCAACTTCCACACCTTGCCCCAGGAGCACCAGGGGCGCGCGCTCGTTCACACGCCCAAGGGCGTCGAACTCATATCCAACGTCTGCCGCCACCGCCAGGCGCTGATCCTCCAGGATCGCGGCCAGCTCGATGCCAGGAGCGGCGGCAACATCGTCTGCCCCCTGCATCGCTGGACGTATGCCGCCGCAGACCCGCGCACGACCGGCATGCTGATCGGCGCGCCGCATTTCGATCAGGATCCCTGCCTCAACCTGCACAACTATCCGCTGACGGAGTGGAACGGTCTTCTTTTCGAGAAGAGCGCGACCGGCAAGGGCCGCGACGTCGCAGCCGATCTGGCGAACCTCGGCGCCCGCGCGGACCTCGACTTCGAGGGTTATGCACTCGACCGCGTCGAGCTACACGAGTGCAACTACAACTGGAAGACCTTCATCGAGGTCTACCTCGAGGACTACCACGTCGGTCCCTTCCACCCTGGGCTCGGCAGCTTCGTCACCTGCGACGACCTGCGCTGGGAATTCGGCCGGCATCACTCCGTGCAGACGGTCGGCGTCGCCAACCGGCTTGGCCGCGCCGGCAGCCCGGTCTACCAGCGGTGGCAGGAACAGTTGCTCAAGTACCGCGACGGCAAGCCGCCGAAGTACGGCGCGATCTGGCTCACCTACTACCCGCACGTGATGGTCGAGTGGTATCCGCACGTGCTCACGGTCTCCACTCTGCATCCCATCGGGCCGCAGAAGACGCTCAACATGGTCGAGTTCTTCTACCCGGAAGAGATCGTCGCGTTCGAGCGCGAATTCGTCGAGGCGCAGCAGGCCGCCTACATGGAAACCTGCGTCGAGGACGATGAAATCGCCGAGCGCATGGACGCCGGCCGCCGCGCGCTGATGCTGCGCGGCGACGACGAGAGCGGCCCCTACCAGAGCCCGATGGAAGACGGCATGCAGCAATTCCACGAGTGGTACCGCCGCGAGATGGCGGGCTAGTGCAAGCGCTCTGGATGGTGCTGGGCGCACTGATCTTCGCCTCGATGGGCGTGTGCGTGAAGTTCGCCTCGGCATGGTTCTCCAGCGCCGAACTGGTGTTCTATCGCGGCCTCATCGGTATCGTGTTTCTCTGGGTGCTCGCGCGGAGTCGCGGCGTCACCCTGGGCACGCGCTACCCCGGCATGCACGCATGGCGCAGCATGATCGGCGTGGTGTCGCTGGGCGCATGGTTCTTCGCGATCGCCCACATGCCCCTGGCTACCGCGATGACGCTCAATTACATGAGCAGCGTCTGGATCGCGGCGTTCCTGGTCGGCGGCGCCCTGCTCGCCTGGGTGCCTGTGCCGGGCCGTGACGGCACTGTGCCGCGCCCGCCGCTGCAGGGCCCGCTGGTGCTGACGGTACTCGCGGGATTCGGCGGCGTCGTGCTGATGCTGAAGCCCACCGTCGGCGACAGCCAGGGTTTCGCGGGCCTGTTGGGTCTCTTGTCGGGGCTCACGGCCGCTTTCGCCTACATGCAGGTCGTCGCACTGTCGCGGCTCGGCGAGCCTGAGGCGCGCACGGTCTTCTACTTCGCCGTGGGGTCCGCCGTCGCGGGCGGCCTCGGCACTCTCCTCGGGCCGTTCACCCCTTTCAGCGAATGGACCTGGGGCCATGCCATCTGGCTCCTGCCTGTCGGTGTGCTCGCGGCCCTCGGCCAGCTTTGCATGACACGCGCGTACGCGACTGCCAAGACCCAAAGCGGTACGCTTCTGGTTGCCAATCTCCAGTATTCGGGCATCGTTTTCGCAGCGATGTACAGCGTGCTGCTGTTCGGCGACCGCATCGACGTGTCGGGTTGGTGCGGCATGGGGCTGATCGTCGCAAGCGGCATTGCGGCCACCGTGCTGCGCCAGCGTCAGCTTCCGAAGGCGCCGGCCGAGGAACATTGAAGGAACTCGCATGTACACGACCCTCATCACCGCGGAACAACTGAAGGCCCTGCAGTCGGGCGATGCACGCCTGATGGTGTTCGACTGCACTTTCGACCTGATGAAGCCTGAAGCCGGCGCGCAGCAATATCGCGCGGCGCACGTTCCCGGCGCCGTGTACGCCAATCTCGACACCGACCTCAGCGCGAAGCACGGCGTGGCCGGAGCGCACGGCGTGGTCGTGGCGAAAGACGACGGCCCGCCCGCCTCCGGCGGCCGGCACCCGCTGCCGAGCCGCGAGAAATTCGCGGCCTGGCTCTCCAGCGTCGGATTCGCCAACGACATGCAGGCAGTGGTCTACGACCGCAACGGTGCCAACTACTGTGGCCGGCTCTGGTGGATGCTCAAATGGATGGGCCACGATGCGGCAGCTGTGCTCGATGGAGGATTGCGAGGCTGGCAAGCGGCGGGCGGCGCCGTCACCAACCGCGAGGAGCCCTCGCACTTCCAATCGAATTTCGTCGCCGGCAAGCCGCTGCTCACGCTCGTCGACACGCAGACTGTGGCCAAGCGGCTCGAGCAGGCTGACCAGACACTGATCGACGCCCGCGCGGCACAACGATATCGCGGCGAGGTGGAACCTCTGGACCCGATCGCCGGTCACATCCCGGGGGCCTTGAACCGGCCCTTTGCCGAGAACCTCGGTCCTGACGGGAAGTTCAAGCCGGCCGCGCAACTGCGCGCCGAATTCGAATCATTGCTGGCAGGCCGGGATCCCTCCACGGTCGTCCACCAATGCGGCAGCGGCGTGAGCGCGGTGCCCAACCTGCTCGCGATGCAGATCGCGGGACTCGGTCCGACCGCGCTCTATGCCGGCAGCTGGAGCGAGTGGAGCAACACGCCGGGGCTGCCGACCCGGCAAGGCGCACAACCATGATATTGATGAGTCGGCCGCTTCTTTCGCTCACACTGACCGCTTTCCTCGCCACGCCCTTCACCGCCCTCGCCCAGACCCAACGATCCCACGTGCATGGGCAGATCAAGCTCGATGTCGTCATCGAAGGCCCCACTGTCGTGATCGAGATGGATTCGCCGCTCGACAACTTCGTGGGCTTCGAGCGTGCGCCCCGCACCGACGCCGAGAAACAGACCGTCGACAACGCCATCGCACAACTGCGCGCGGCCGACCAGCTCTTCAAGATCGACCCCACCGCCAACTGCAAGCTCGGCCCGGTCACGCTGCGTTCCGCGGCGCTGGGCCTCGGCAAGACCGAGGGCGACGCCACCGAAGGTCATGCCGATCTCGACGGCACCTTCGCCTTCAATTGCACCAACGCCGCAGCGGCGAAGTTCATCGACATCGGCCTGTTCGGCGCCTTCAAGGGTCCGCGCCAGATCGAGGCCCAGATCGCATCGCCGCAAGGCCAGTTCAAGCGAACGCTGAAGCGGCCGGCCGAACGCCTGGCCTGGAGCAAGTGAACCGGCCTGTGAATTTCGTTCTCTCGGCAGAAGCGTTGCGCTTCAGCTGGCCTGGCGCCAAGGCGCCTTGCATCGACATCGAGCGGCTCGACATTGCCACCGGCGAAGCCGTGTTCCTGCACGGCCCGAGCGGCTGCGGCAAGAGCACGCTGCTGTCGTTGCTGGCCGGCGTGCTGGTGGCCGAAGCCGGGCGCGTCGCGCTGCTAGGGCACGATTGGGCCGCACTGTCGGGCGCTACGCGGGACCGCCTGCGGGTGGCGCATGTGGGCTACATCTTTCAGCAATTCAATCTGCTGCCTTATCTCAGCGTGCTGGACAACGTGATGTTGCCTTGTCGCTTTTCGGCACGGCGCATGGCCCAGGCCACGCGCGATGGTGCCGCGCGGTCGCAGGCCGAACATTTGCTCGCGCAGATGGGACTCGACGCCAGTCTGTGGCACCGCCAAGCGATGCAGTTGTCGGTTGGCCAACAGCAACGCGTGGCCGCCGCGCGCGCGCTGATCGGCCACCCCGAAATCGTGATCGCTGACGAGCCGACTTCCGCGCTCGACGAAGACCGGCGCGAAGCCTTTCTCGACGTGCTGCTCGCTGCCTGCAAGACGAACGACAGCGCGCTCGTCTTCGTGAGCCATGATCAGCGCATCGCTGAACGCTTCTCGCGCCACGTGCTGCTTCCGGAGATCAATCGCGCGGCGTCCGGGGAGCCCGCATGACCGCGTGGGGGAACGCATGACGGCACTCTTCGCTATCGCATGGCGCAGTGCCTGGAACCGCCGTTTCACGCTCGCCCTCACCGTACTTTCGATCGCGCTGTCGACCTTCCTCTTACTCGGCGTCGAACGCATCCGCACAGAGATGCGCGAGAACTTTTCATCCTCCGTGTCGGGCACCGACCTGATCGTCGGGGCGCGCACCGGCTCCACGCAATTGCTGCTGTATTCGGTGTTCCGCATCGGCGCCGCCACCAACAACGTGCAATGGAAGAGCGTGCAGGCGCTCGCCGCGCACCCTGGCGTGGATTGGGTCGTTCCGCTCTCGCTCGGCGATTCGCACCGCGGCTTCGCGGTGCTGGCGACGACGCCCGAGTATTTCGAGCATTTCCACTACGGCAACCGCCAAGCGCTGCGCATGCGCGAAGGCAAGCCCTTCAGCGAACTTTTCGATGCGGTGGTAGGCGCCGAGGTGGCTGACAAGCTGGGCTACCACGTCGGCCAGAAGATCACGCTTGCGCACGGCAGCGGCGAGCTCGATGTCTCGGATCACGCGGACAAGCCTTTCACGGTCGTCGGCGTGCTCGAGCGCACCGGAACACCCGTCGATCGCACGGTGCATATCGGGCTTCCGGCAATGGAAGCCATCCATCTCGAATGGGTGGGCGGCGCGCCCATGCCGGGGGTGAAGATTCCGGCCGAGCAGGTGCGCAAGTTCGATCTGACACCCAAGAACGTGACGGCCGCGCTCGTCGGCCTGAAGAATCGCGCCGCGGTGTTCTCGGTGCAGCGCTGGGTCTCCACCTACACCGGCGAACCGCTGATGGCCATCTTGCCGGGCGTCGCGCTCGACGAACTGTGGAGCGTGATCGGCATCGGAGAAAACGCGCTGCTGCTGATGTCGGCGCTCGTCGCGCTGGTCAGCCTCGCGGGGTTGGTTTCGGTCGTGATGGCGAGCTTGAACGAACGTCGCCGCGAACTGGCCGTGCTGCGCGCAGTCGGCGCGAGCCTTCGGCATGTCCTGGCATTGCTGGCACTCGAAGGCGCCTTGGTCACGCTGCTGGGCGTGGCGATCGGCGTCGTCTTCGCGGCACTCGGCATTGCCCTTCTTTCGCCCTGGCTCCAAGCGCAGTTCGGACTGGCCCTGCGCTTGTCCGAACCTACACTCAACGAATGGATATTGCTCGCGAGCCTGATCGCGGCGGGCTGGATTGCCAGCCTGCTGCCCGGCATTCGCGCCTATCGTCTGTCGCTTGCCGACGGACTCTCCCCAAGGATCTGAACATGACGTTGCGTCTCCCCATCTCCTTCCTTCTCGCGGTCATCGTCGCGGGCAGTGCGCTGGCGGCCGAGCCCTCGCCGCAGGCCACCTCGCCGACCAACCCGCTCGGCGGCAAGCCCGCAGACGCCAAAACCGCGCCGGGGCAGCCCCGCGTCATCTCGTGGGAAGAACTGGTGCCCAAGGACTGGGACCCGATGAAGGAACTCAAGGGCATGGACCTGAGCAAACTCGATGACAGCGACCCGCGCGCCAACGAGATGCTGATGAAGCTCCAGGAAGCGTCGAACAACGCGCCGACCAACGCCGCCATGAACGGCGTCGACGTGAAGATCCCGGGCTTCATCGTGCCGCTCGAAGAAAACAAGGGCGAGGTCACCGAGTTCCTGCTCGTGCCCTACTTCGGCGCCTGCATCCACACGCCGCCGCCGCCGGCCAACCAGATCCTGCACGTGCGTCCGAAGCAAGGCGCCAAGTTCCGCGCCATGGACACCGTGTGGGTCAGCGGCAAGCTGCAGACCGTGCGCAACGATTCGATGATGGGCGTGAGCGGCTATCACATCACGGCCGACGACGTCACCAAATACACCGGCGGCGCGAAGTAGCACCGGCTACAACGGCATCGTCATGAAGATGCGGGACACGGCGCCTCCGATGTGCCACCATGACGCGATCCATCGTCCAAGGAGAACGCCATGTCCAGCCACGTCTACAAGCTCATCGAACTCACAGGCTCATCAGCCACCAGCAGCGACGACGCCGTCAAGGCCGCCATCGCCAAGGCCAGCGATTCGGTGCGCAACATCCAATGGTTCGAAGTGACAGAAACCCGCGGCCACGTCGTCAACGGCGAAGTAGCCCACTGGCAAGTAACCATCAAAGTAGGCTTCACCCTGGAAGCGTAGAACACTAGGGGCCGCGCGCGGCGCGCCCCCTTCCAGGGCCGCCGCGGAACCGGCTTCGCCGGGCCGCAGGCGGCGCCCCCGATAGGGGGTTGGCGAAGCGACACGAAGTGCGCGCAGCCTGGGGGCGAGTTCAATTCCAGGGGCGAACTCAATCAGGTGCCTGGATGACCCGATCGAACTCTTCGTCAGCCAGCACGTTGTCGGCATCGAGTTCGCTCGCATCCGTAAGGTCGATGCCGGTTTCTTCGGACAGATCCTCTGTCGCCTCGGCTTCGAGTTCGGACTCGTCGAATTCGTCTTCCGCGTCCTCGGGCAAGGTGTCTTCGGTTTCGTCGATCTCAGGTTCGTCTGCGGCTTCTCCGGGACGCAGAGGGGGGTCGGCGCTGATCATGATCGGACTCCTGGCTGACTGATGTTTCGCATGATGCACCCCAAGTGTGAGCCCGGGTCGAATCAGCCGCTTGAGCCAAGGGGCAACAGATGTTTCAGAACGTGCGTTGTGTGTCCATTCAATGCTTGTGGCCGGATGCCTCGTGCGGGGCATCCGCACCCGCATCGCCGTGGTCATGGCCGTGCTCGCCGTGCGCGAGCCGGCTCACCAGCGTGACGAGTGCAATGCCGATGACCAGCCAGACGATCTGCATGGCCGTCTGGCGCGAGGGCAGGCGCTTCTGGAGTTGCGGGATCAGGTCCGCAAGCGCGACGTACACGAAGCTGCTGGCCGCCAGCACCAGGAAATACGGAAGCCAGTCGTGGAGCCGGTCGACCAGCCACCATCCGGCCACGCCGCCGAGCGCGGTCATGGTCCCGGCCAGCGATACCTTGACCAGCGCGGCCCGCTGATTCGCCGAACTCTGGCGCAGCACGACGAGATCGCCGATGTGGTGCGGCACCTCGTGCGCCAGCACCGCGACCGCCGCCACAAGACCCAGACGCAGGTCGGCGATGAAAGCCGATGCGATCAGGATCCCGTCGCCGAAGCAATGCACGCTGTCGCCGGTCAGGACGGCCCAGCCGCCGCTTTTGGCGGTGCGGGCATGCGAGTGATCGTGCGAATGGGAACGGCCGTGATCGTGGCCGTGATCATGTCCCTGGTCGTGCGCATGCCCGTCGTCCTCATTGCCATGATGATGTTCGTGCCCGTGATGCCAGAGTTCGGCCTTGTCCAGCAGGAAGAAGAAGACCAACCCGAACAGCAGCACGCCGAACAACACGCCGGGCTCGATCCGGCTTTCGAAGGCTTCCGGCAGCAGGTGCATGAAGGCAGTGGCCAGGAGCGCACCCGCCGCCAGGCTCAACAGATGCTGCGGATTCACACCGCCCTCGCCATCTCTCACACCCACGCGCAGCAAAAAGGCAGCGATCCAGACACTTCCGATGCCGGCGACCAGGGTCGCGGCGATGATGGCTAACAAATTCATGACGGCTTGGCGCGTTGTTGTCAAAACAAAAGCCGTCCATCGGACGGCTTTCGCTGGAAAGCGGCTGGCGGATGCGGTCAGTCCACACCGTCGGCTTTGACGTCCTCGCGGCCGGCGATCCGGCTGCAAGGGCGGCTTTCATCTTATCAACCGTGTCAAGCGCATTCCCTTGTCGCAGCCGATCAATCGAACGCCAACGTTGTCCGCCCGGATGCGCCACCATAGGCCCGGGTTGCCAGCGCCGACGCCAGCACCCTCGCCGGATCCACCAGCCGCAGACCTTCGACTGCCGCCGAGCCCTGCAGGCCCAGCGGAATCTCGGTGCAACCCATCACGATGGCGACCGATCCATGCCGGTTCGCCAGTTGCACGGCCACTTCGGCGAAGCAGGACTCCGCCAGCGCCATGTCACCCGCCTTCACGCCTTCGTAGATCCCCCGCATGAGAATCTGTCGCTCGTCGGTCGACGGCAGGTGGCAGGCCAGCCCGGCGTCGGCCATGGCCTTTTCGTAGAGGCCGACGCGATAGGTACCTTCAGTCGCCATCAGCGCCACGTCGCGCACCCCCTGCGCCGCGAGGTGTGCCGACACCTCGCGCGCCACATGCAGGATCTCGATGTTCGGAAAGCGCGTCTGCAATGCGCCATGCCAGGCGTGCGCCGTGTTGCATGCAATGGCGACGGCACGGCTTCCGAGCGCGGCAAGACGGCCCAGCGCCTGGAGCATCGGTTCGAGCGGCTGGTGCGCGCCCAAGCCGGAGGAATCGAGCGCGTTGCTGCGATCCGGCACCGGAACCTGGGCCAGCCAGTGCTCCGGAAAAGCCTGGTCGCTTACCGCCTCTCCCCGCGCGCGCATCAGGCGTGCGCAGGCATCCACGAAGAGCCGCACGAAGTCCGCGCCGGCCGCGGGCCCCATGCCTCCAAGGATGCCTACCGTGTGTGTCACAGCCCTAGGCAGCGCTCAGGTCGCTGGCTTGTCGCTGGGGGTCTTGATGTTTTCGCGGAGCTGCGGACTCATCGGCAGGCCGAGCGACGTACCCCTCGGCGGGATCGGCTGCATGAACCACTTGTCGTACATTTTTTCGAACTCGCCGCTCTTCATGAGACCGATGATGGTGTCGTCCACCACCTTCTTGAAGGCCGGGTCGTCCTTGGGCAGCATGCAGCCGTAGGGCTCGACCTGCAGCGCATCGCCGACGACCTCGAAGTCGCCGGGATTCTTGGCGTTGGCGATCTGTCCGAAGAGGAGGATGTCGTCCATCGCAAAGGCCACTGCCCGATCGGACTCGACGAGCAGGAAGGCGTCGGCATGGTCCTTCGCGAGCACGATGTCCATGTCGAGGTTCTTCTCGGTGTTGTACTTGCGCATGACCAGCGCGTTGGTGGTGCCGGTGGTCGTGGCGACGGTCTTCTTGGCCAGGTCCGGGTAGTTCTTGACCTTCGAGGACTTCTTCACGAGCAGGCGGGTCCCGGTGTAGAAGTGATTGATCGCAAACGCAACGTCCTTGCCGCGCGCGGTGTTGTTGGTGGTCGAGCCGCATTCGAGGTCGATGGTGCCGTTCTGCAGCAGCGGAATGCGGTTCGCCGATGTCACCGGCATCAGCGCGACTTCGAGATTGGGCTTGTTGAGCTTCTTCTTGACCGCATCCACCACCGCATTCGAAAGCTCGACCGAGAAGCCGATGGGCTTGTTGCCGTCCAGGTAGCTGAAAGGCACCGACGACTCGCGATAGGCCAGCGTGATCTTGCCGGACTCGGCGATCTTTGCGAGGGTGTCGGCGGCCTGCGCACCCGTCGCGGCGGCGGTGAGCAGGACGGCGGCCATCAATGCGGAAAGTTTCATGCGAGCCCTTTCGGTGATTTGAATATGCAACGGAGTGTAGGAAGCATTCATGCCCCGGTCACAATTCCTTTTGCACGCACGCCCATGTCCAAATGTTATGGATGTGGCATCCCATGAGCTTTGGCTATGGGCCGCGGCGCTTTMGGCATTTCCCGGCGGCGCCGCATCGCCCTAGAGTCGGCGTATCCGAACAACAAGAGGGAGAACGTGATGCACGTGTGCGTGCTGGGCGCCGGCATCGTCGGGCTGGCCACCGCGTGGCAACTGAACCGGCAAGGCTTCGAGGTCAGCGTGATCGACCGTGCGGCGCCGGGCGCCGGCGCGAGCGGCGGCAATGGCGCGCAGTTGAGCTATTCCTACGTGCAGCCGCTGGCCGATCCGTCGATCTGGCGGCAGTTGCCCAAGCTGCTGCTGTCGCCCGCCTCCCCGCTCAAGCTGCGTCCGCAGCTCGATCCCCTGCAGTGGCGCTGGGGCATGGCTTTTCTCGCGGCCTGCAATGCGCAAACTTCGCGCGAAACGACAGCCCGGCTTCTGACGCTGGCGGCAGAGAGTCGCAATGCGTTCGAGGAAATGCGTGCCGACATCAACCCTGATTGCGACTTCTCTGCGACCGGCAAGCTCGTGCTGTACGCGAGCGAATCGTCGCTCGAAGGCGCCCACCGTCAGCTCGAACTGCAGCGCACGATGGGCAGTGACCAGCGCCTGGTCACGCCGGACGAATGCGTCGCGATCGAGCCGGCCCTGGCGGACTACCGTGGCCAGATGGCGGGCGCGGTCCACACGCCAAGCGAATGCGCGGCGGACTGCCTCAAGGTGTGCACGGAACTCGTGCGAGCACTGAGCGCGCGCGGCGTGCGCTTCGTCCTGGATACCGAGATCGCCGGCTTCGACGTGCGCGGCGGAAAGGTCGCCGCAGCCCGCACCAGTGAAGGCGATGTCGCTGCCGATGCCTTCGTCATGGCGCTGGGAACGGCGTCGAACCGGCTCGGTCGGCAGTTGGGCGCCTATTTGCCGGTCTATCCGCTCAAGGGCTACAGCATCACGGTAGATGTCGATCCGTCGCCGGGCGCGGCGCCCCGGGTGAACGTGACCGACAGCGCCCGGAAGGTCGTGTTCGCCCGCATCGGATCGCGTTTGCGGGTGGCCGGGATGGCTGAGCTGGTCGGCCATGACGCGAGCATCCCGGCGACGCGCATCGAGACGCTCGCAGAGGCGACCCGTGCCGTGTTTCCGCGCGCGGGTCGATTGGAATCATTGCATCCCTGGACCGGCATGCGGCCGGCTACACCGACGGGCGTGCCGATCATCGGCCGACTGCCAGGCGCCGCCCCGCGCAACATGCTGTTCAACACCGGCCACGGCGCACTGGGATTCACCCTGGCCTTTGGCTCCGCGCAGCAGATCGGGCGCGATCTGGCCGGCTGATCACTTCGCCGGCGTGGTGCCTGGCGGGAAGCCAGCGAACATCTTGTCGAGCGCGGCTTGCAGCATCGCCGTCATGCGGGCCGGATCGTCCTGCAACGTGCCGCTGGCCGTGCCACGCCACAGCGCCGTCTTGCTCTTGCCCTCGAACATGTCGACGACGAGCGTTCCCACTTCAAAGGTGTCGACCGTCGTCCGCGACGAACTCGTCGCCGGTCCGAAACCACCCCATGAGTATCCGAAGTTGTTGTAGGTGGTGTTGAAGGTCTGCCGTTCCGTGCTCGTCACATGGGCGGCCACGTGAACGTCACCGTTGGGAACGAGCTTCCATCCCCTGGCCTGCAGGCGCGAATCGATGCCGTCGACGATGCGCTGCTGCATCAATGGCGATCCGCCGTCAGGCCGGGCGATCCAGCTGTACGTCTGGAATCGGGTGAAATTCGCACCGGGGTCGAAATCGATCTTGACGCTCGGCGAGGTCGCGCAAGCCGACAGCAGCACAGCGAGGATCAGCGCGGCGAATCGTCTCATCATGTTGACTCCAATGCATCGATGTGAAGTCCGGCCAGTTTAGCCGTGGCTCAGGCGCGCGCGAACACCAGCACCGAGTTCGTGCCGCCGAAGGCGAATGAATGGCTGATCGCCGCTTCGAGGCGAGGCGCCGATGCACCGGATGCCGGCGTCAGGTTCAGGCTGCAGTCGGGGTCCATCACGCTGCAATGCGCGTTGGGAGGCAACTCGCGTCGTTGCAGCGCCAACACGGTGACGACCGCCTCGAGCGCGCCGGCGGCACCGAGGAGGTGGCCGTGCAATGCCTTGGTCGAGCTGACGCTCAGTTGGTCGAGATCGCCGCCCCAGACGTCCGCCAGCGCCTCGCGCTCGACCACATCGCCGATGCGCGTGGCCGTGCCGTGCGCGTTGCAGTAGCCGATGTCCCGGGGCTGCAATCCGGCCTGGCGCAAGGCCTGGCGGATGGCGCGCGCCTGGCCGTGCGCATCGGGCTTGGTCAGGTGCGAGGCGTCGCAGCTCTGGCCCCAGCCGGCCAGCATGGCGCAGATGCGTGCGCCGCGCCTGCGCGCTCGTTCGGCCGACTCGAGGACGAGAAAGGCGGCGCCCTCGCCGAGCGCGAAGCCCTTGCGATCGCTCGCGAACGGGCGGACCGCCGCCGCCGCCTCGCCGGGCGCGAAGCTGGCGAGCGTCTGCATTGCCTGCCATGCCATGACGACACCGGGCACTATCAGCGCCTCGCTGCCGCCGGCGATGGCCAGGTCGACGTCGCCTCGCTGGATCGCCTTCGCAGCCTCGGCGATGGCCACGGCCGACGAGGCGCAAGCCACCGAGTACGTCAACACCGGCCCATGGACCCGATGACGCATGGCGATGTGCGAGGCGGGTGCGTTGGGCATGAAGGCGGGAATGGTCAAGGGCGGCACGCGGCCGTTGCCGCGATAAGCCGCATCCAGAGAAGCTGCGCCGCCCATGCCGCAGCCGGCGAACACGCCGACGCGCTCGGGGTCGATATCGTCCGGGGCACCTGCAATGCCGGCATCGCGCATTGCCATGTCTGCCGCTGCGACCGCAAGCTGGCTGACGCGATCCACCCCGGCGAGCTGCAGCTTGGTGAACCAGCGGGATTCGTCGAACACCACGGTCGCCGCAGCCGCGGGCTTGGGCAACTCCGGAAAAATCGGCCGGAGCGCGGATTCGCCGCGCATCAGCGCCGAGAACATCACGTCGGGGTCTTCGCCATGCGGCGCCACGACGCCAAGACCGGTCACCGCAACCTGGTTCACGTCGTCTGCGATGCTCGAACCTTGTCGACAGCGGCGGCCAACTGGGCCAGCGTATCGATGTCGGGGTCGTCGTCAGGCATCGTGATGCCGAAGCGGTCTTCGATCGCGAAAACGAATTCGACCAGGGCCAGCGAATCGAAGCCCTTCTCGCGCATCGATGCATCGGGATCGAGTGCCGACGATTCGATCCCGTACTTCTCGTGGATGAGATCCTGCAGTTCTTTGAGCGAACTCTGTATTGCGGTGTCAGTCGTCATACTCTGGCCGTCGACCGGCCGACGGCTATGTTGGTTGTTCCTGCCCGCAGATCAACCCCTCCTGGGCAGTGAAATTCCATGATATCCGCTTCGACTTCGCACCCATTCGCTTCGGCCGGGGCGCCAGTGCAAGGACGGAAGGACGAAGGCGATGCCGAGCAGCGCCCCTGCAACGGCATCGAGCACCACGTGCTGCCTGACCGCCAGCGTCGAATACGCGATCGCGGCAAACCAGGCCCCGTTGACCAGCCTCAGCCATATCGGCGCCTTCGCCCCACGCAGGATGTGTTCCACCCAGATGGCCGTGAAGATCGCCACTGCCACGTGCATCGAAGGACAGGCGTTGCCGGCCGCGTCAACGCCCTGGAGGATGGCGAACCCCGGGAAGTCGGTAGGGTCCGTGGCCATCGGCGGGATCTGCGTCGGCCAGAGGTAGAACAGGCCCAGGCCGGTCAGGCATAGCGCGCCGACCCACAGGCCGTACGCGACCAGTTCCTTGAACGTGAGCTGAAGCCCCGGTGCCACGCCGATATAAACCCACAGCGAAAAATAGGCGATCAGGGCCTGCGGCTGGAACGGAATCAGAGAGTCCAACGCGGTCAAGGGCATCACCATCACCGGATTGACCGGCTGGCGAAGCAGGTGAAAGTAGCCGATGAAGAAAAGCCAGGTGAACGCGGTGGTCCCGACCACTTTCAGCAGCAGATGCCGACGAATCCGCATGCCGATGTCGACGGTCCAGCGCTGAGCCGGGTAGGACACGAGGCCCAGGTGGGGTTGATTCATGCAATCGGCGTTTTCGGTCTTGTCGGGCGCCAAGCATGCCTGTTGCCCGCTCGAACCGCAAACGGGACTACAGAATCAACAACGCGCGGAAGTCATTGACGTTGGTATGTGTCGGTCCGGTGACCAGCAAATCGCCGATCGCATCGAAGTAGCCGTAGGCATCGTTGCGGTCGAGATGGTCGGTCAGCTTTCGGCCCGCGGCTTCCGCGCGGCGCAGGGAGTCGGGCGTGACGAAGGCACCGGCGTTGTCTTCAACCCCGTCGATGCCGTCGGTGTCGGCCGCGAGCGCCCAGATGTTTTCGCGGCCTGCGAGCGCGCCTGCGAGTCCCATGCAGAACTCGCCGGCCCGGCCTCCCCGCCCCTTTGCCTGCCCGGGTTGGCGCGGCCGGATGGTGACGGTGGTTTCTCCGCCCGAGAGGATCACGCAAGGCCTTGCGAAAGGCTCACCGCGTAACGACACCGCGCGAGCCAGCGCACCGTGCACCTTGCCGACTTCGCGGGACTCGCCTTCCATCTCGTCGCTGAGGATGTGGGCCTGGATGCCCGCCGCCCGCGCCGCTGCAGCAGCGGCTTCCAGCGACTGCTGTGGCGTGGCGATCAAGTGCGTGACGTGATTCTTGAAGACGGCGTCGTCGGGCTTGGGCGTTTCGAGGGCGCCGCTTTCGAGCCGGGCGCGCACAGGCGCCGGCACCTCGATCCGGTAGCGGTGGAGGATGGCGAGCGCTTCCGCGCAAGTGCTTGCATCGGGCACGGTGGGACCGCTGGCGATCACGGCAGGGTCATCACCCGGAACATCGCTGATGGTGAGCGTCACCACTTGCGCGGGCCCGCATGCAGCCGCCAGTCGGCCGCCCTTGATGCGCGACAGATGCTTTCGCACGCAGTTCATTTCGCCGATGTGAGCGCCCGATTCGAGCAACTGGGTGTTGATGCGCTGCTTGTCCGCCAGCGTCAGCCCTTCCGCCGGCAAGGTCAGCAACGACGAGCCGCCGCCCGAAATCAGGCACAGCACGAGATCATCGGCCGTGAGTCCCTGGGTGAGCGCGAGGATGCGCTCCGCAGCCTTCATCCCGGCCTCGTCGGGCACCGGATGCGCCGCCTCCACGATCTCGATGCGTTGGGCGAGCCCCTCCGGTCGCGGCGGAATGTGCTCGTAGCGCGTCACGACCAGCCCCGACAGCGGCGCGTCGGCCGGCCAAAGCGCCTCCAGCGCCTGAGCCATCGACGCACCCGCTTTCCCTGCGCCAAGCACCAGCGTGCGCCCTTTTGGCGGCTTCGGAAGACAGGGTCCCATGCTTGCAAGCGGCAATGCGCGCTCGACGGCGACGCGATAGAGATGTTCAAGGAATTGACGCGGCGCAGCGTGCGCGTCCGGAATCGGCGAAGTGTTCAAAGAGCTCATGATCTTTCCCTTGTCTCCACACATTTTCTCAATCCCCACCCCCACCGCCCCGACGCATTGACCAAGGGGCTACTTCGTGCTCGCTCCGCCATCGAACCACTTGCCGATCAGCGCGCGCTCGGCATCGGTGATGCCCGTCGCGTTGTTCATCGGCATGATCTTCGTCACCACCACCTGCTGGTAGACCGCCTGGGCGTGCGCCGCGACTTGATCGGGTGTATCGAGCCGCACGTTCTTCATCTGCACCTGTGCGCCGTGGCACATGTAGCAACGTTGTTCGAGCACTTTCTGGATCTCGGCGAATGCCACCTTTTGCGGCGCTGCGCTGGCTACCGGCGCGGCGACGGGTTCCGGCTTCATCCACACGATGGACAGGCCCAGTACCGCGGTACCGAAGAGCGCGTACGGGATGGGATTGCGCGCGTTGCCCAGTTTGAAGCGATGGCGAACCACGAAGAACTGCCGGATCCCGGCGCCGCCCAGCATGATGAGCAGCAGCACGATCCAGTTGTATTTGTGCGTATAGGTGAAGCTGTAGTGATTGCTCAGCATCGCGAACAGCACCGGCAGCGTGAAGTAGGTGTTGTGCACGCTGCGCTGCTTGCCGCGCTGGCCATGGATCGGATCGACCGGCTTGCCTTCGCGCAGCGCCGCGACATTCTTCCGCTGGCCGGGAATGATCCAGAAGAACACGTTGCCGCTCATGGTCGTCGCCATCATCGCGCCGACGAGGAGGAAGGCCGCGCGGCCGGCGAACCAGTGGCACGCGAGCCACGCCGCAAAGGCGATGAAGATCGCCACCAGCACGCCGACGATGGTGTCGCCGTTCTTGCGCTGGCCGAAGATCTGGCAGATGCCGTCGTAGATCATCCAGAAGACCACGAAGAAGGCCACTGCGACGGCGATGGCGGCGCCAGGCTGCCAGTCCATCTTCGATTTGTCGATCAGGTAGGTGCTGGCGTTCCACAGATAGGACATCGTGAAGAGTCCGAAGCCTGTGAGCCAGGTCGAATAGCTCTCCCAGTACGACCAGTGCAGATGTTCCGGCAGCCTTTTCGGCGCCAGCGCGTATTTCTGCATGTTGTAGAAGCCGCCGCCGTGCACGGCCCACTGCTCGCCACCGACACCCTTGTCCAGGGATTCCTGGTCTTCCGGCTTTTCGAGGCTGTTGTCCAGCATCACGAAATAGAAGGAAGCGCCGATCCAGGCGATCGCGGTGATGACATGGACCCAGCGCAGCAGCAGATTGGCCCAGTCGAGGTAATAGCTTTCCATTGACTCTCAACCTTGTCGGCGTAGGGGAACGCCGCGGTATTTCGGCCTGCTCACCACTGCGGGCGCTGTAAGCAGAGATAGTGCCGCGAACGCAGGCCATGGACTGGACCTCGCTCCGCTGCGGCTTGTGGACTGAAGTGTATACACTCTTGGAAGAGAAGTTTCAGGTTTTGTGTCACGCGACGTGCTGGAAAACCCTGAGCGCCCCTCACGCAGACGGAAGCGATTGCAACAACTGTGCCGCGACGGCCACGGCGATCACCTCCGGTTCCTTGCCCGTGATGCCGGGCACGCCGATCGGGCAGGTCACGCGCGCCATCTCTTCCGCCGTGAAGCCGCGCGCTTCGAGCCGATGGCGGAAGGTCGCCCACTTCGTCTTGCTGCCGATCAGGCCGATGTACGGAAGATCGTCCTGCTCGCGCAGCCGCTTGAGACAGGCGATCACAATGTCCAGGTCCTCGGCATGGCTGAAGCTCATGATCAGCACGCGCGAGCCCGGCGCAAGTTGCGCAACCGCCTGCTGCACCGGTTCGGAGTATTCGGTTTCGATCTGCGCAGGGAGGTCGTCGGGAAAGATGCCATCGCGGCTGTCGATCCAGCGCACGGAAAACGGCAACGTGGAGAGCACCCGCGCCAGCGCCGCACCCACATGGCCGCCGCCGAACAGGGCCACCGGCTCCAGGTGTGCGAGCAGTTCGGACTGCAGCGCCTTCGCATCCGCCGCGCCGATTCGGCGGTACGACAGAAAGACAACGCCGCCGCAACACTGCCCGAGGCTCGGCCCCAACGGATAGCGACGCACGCCTTCGATGGCCGCTCCGCCTGCAAGCCAGGCGCGAGCTTCGTCGACGGCCTGGAACTCGAGTTGGCCTCCTCCGATGGTGGCCGTCAGGCCGTCGGCCCACACGGCCATCCATGTGCCCGCTTCACGCGGGGCAGACCCTTGGGTCGCTTCGACACGGACCAGAATGCCGGACTCACGCCGCAAGCGCGCAAGCAGTTCGTCGACGGCGCCGGTCATGGGCGAAACCTCCCGTTTCGGAGACCCCATTCAGTCACGGTATAACCGCGCCGATGAATTTTCAGCTCACGCCGCGCCGCCTCGCACTGGCGGCCGCCCTTGTCTCCAGCCTGTGGCTGGCCGGTTGCGGCACCGCACCACTCACCGGCACCGTACCCGGCCAACTCAGCAACGCCACCCCCGATCCGGGCGACAGCAGTCGGCCCCGGCCGCGTCCTTCCACCGCGGCAACGGCCCGCGACTACCGACGCGATGCTGCACGCCACATCTACGACATCAACAAGAGCCGCATCTACAAAGGCCAGTTGCCGCCGCTGCTCTATGCGGTGGGCACGCTGCAGGTCGATCTCGACGCGAACGGCAAGGTCGTCTCGATGCACTGGATGCGCGCGCCCCAGCATGCACCGGAGGTGATTGCCGAGATCGAGCGCACGGTGCTTTCGGCCGCGCCCTTCCCGGCCCCCACGCGAATGGGCAAAGTGACCTGGACGGACACTTGGTTGTGGGACGAAGGCGGCCATTTCCAGCTCGACACGTTGACCGAAGGGCAACTGCAAGGCTCGGCTCAAGAGCCTCTGTAGGTGGAGTAGCTCCACGGGCTCACCAGCAGGGGCACGTGGTAGTGCTGGTCGGTGTGCGCAACGCCGAAATCCAGCGCCACGCGGTTCAGGAAATTCGGCTCCGGCAGCTTCACGCCGCGCGCCTTGAAATAACCCGCCACGTCGAACACGAGGCGGTAGGTGCCGGTTTTCAGCGAGTTGTTGTCATAGAGCGGCCCATCGCTGCGGCCGTCGGCATTCAGCGTGAAACGCCTGACCAGCGTGGCGCGCGCGTCTTCGCCCGTGCCTTCGGTGGTGAACAGCGCAACCTCCATGCCTGCGGCAGGGGTGCCGTGCATGGTGTCCAGTACGTGGGTGCTCAAGCCCATGGAATCGCTCCTTCAGTGCATAGGGAAAATGCGGTCGACAAAAGTGTATACAGTTCCTGGCTTTCGGTCTATCATGAAAAACATGGACTCCACCACGACCCGTGCCATCGTCGACGCACTCACCAAGGCCATTGTGGAACACCGGCTCCAGCCGGGCAGCAAGCTGGCCGAACAGAAACTCGCGGACCACTTCGGCGTTTCGAGAACGCTGGTGCGTCAAGCGCTGTTTCAGCTTTCGCAGAACAAGCTGATCCGCCTCGAACCCGCGCGCGGCGCATTCGTGGCAGCGCCGGCTGTCGACGAGGCGAAGCAGGTCTTTGCGGTACGCCGCATGCTGGAGGCCGAGATGACGCGCGCCTTCGTGCGCAGCGTGACGCCGGCCAAGATCAAGGCACTCAAGGAGCATGTGGCGCTGGAGAAGGCGGCCGTCTCCGGCGAAGACGTCTCGGGCCGCACCGAGCTGCTCGGCGACTTTCATGTGCGCATGGCGGAGCTCATGGGCAACGCGGTGCTGGCGCAGATCCTCGGCGAACTGATCTCCCGATGCGCGCTGATCACGCTGATGTACCAAAGCGCGAGCGCGGCCGAACATTCGAACGACGAGCATGCCGACATCGTGAAGGCGCTGGCCGCCAAGGATGAGGAACGCGCCGTGCGCCTGATGACGGAACACCTCGAGCACGTCGAAGCCAACCTCACATTCGACCGCAAGGTCCCCACCCACGACATCAGCCTTGCACTGGCCTGAACGACCATGAGCATCTATGACACCACCCTTCCCTACTCTCGTGACCTCGTGGGCTACGGGCGCAATCCGCCGCATGCGCAATGGCCCGGCCAGGCTCGCATCGCCGTGCAGTTCGTCCTCAACTACGAAGAAGGCGGTGAGAACTGCGTGCTGCACGGCGACGCGGGCTCCGAGCAGTTCCTGTCGGAAATGTTCAACCCCGCGAGCTTTCCCGATCGCCACATCAGCATGGAGGGGATCTACGAATATGGATCGCGTGCCGGCGTCTGGCGCATCCTGCGCGAGTTCGAGAAGCGCGGCCTGTCGCTGACGGTCTTCGGCGTCGGAATGGCGCTGGAGCGCTATCCCGAACTGGCAGTGGCCTTCAAGGAACTGGGCCACGAGATCGCCTGCCACGGCTGGCGCTGGATTCACTACCAGGGCCTCGACGAAGCCACGGAGCGTGAACACATGCGCCTGGGCATGGAAGCCATCGAGAAGCTCACCGGCGAACGCGCCCTTGGCTGGTACACCGGCCGCGACAGCCCGCGCACGCGCCGCATCGTGGCCGACTACGGCGGCTTCGAGTACGACAGCGACTACTACGGCGACGACTTGCCCTTCTGGATGAAGGTGCGCAAAACCGATGGCGAAGTCGTGCCCCAGCTCATCGTGCCCTACACGCTGGACTGCAACGACATGCGCTTCGCGCTGCCGCAGGGCTACTCGCATGCCGATCCGTTCTTCCAATACATGAAGGACAGCTTCGACGCGCTCTACGCCGAAGGCGACGAGGCGCCGAAGATGATGAGCATCGGCATGCACTGCCGCCTGCTCGGGCGCCCCGGGCGCATCACCGCGCTGCAGCGCTTCCTGGACCATATCGCCGCACACGACCGCGTCTGGGTCTGCCGCCGGCTCGACATTGCACGGCACTGGAAGGCGGCGCACCCTTACGTCGCCACGAACGGAGACTGATCACATGGCCCTCACCATCGACCAATTGAATGCCGCATCCACCGAAGAGGTGGTCTCGCTGCTCGACGGCGTCTACGAGCACTCACCGTGGATTGCCGAACGCGCATCGAAGGCGCGGCCGTTTCGTTCGTTGCCGCACCTGAAGCACGCGCTGGTTCAGGTCGTCACAGACGCGTCGCGCGACGAGCAACTAGGTCTGGTCCGCGCCCACCCTGAACTCGCCGGCAAGGCGATGGTCAGCAAGAGCCTGACTGCGGAATCGACCAACGAGCAGAACAAGGCGGGCCTCACCGACTGCACGCCCGAAGAGTTCGCCAAGATCCAGCAACTCAACGCCGACTACAACGCCAAGTTCGGCTTTCCCTTCATCCTCGCGGTGCGCGGACCCCGCGGCACGGGCCTGCCCAAGCGCGAGATCATCGAGACCTTCGAGCGCCGGCTGCATCACCATCCCGACTTCGAACTCGGCGAGGCGCTGCGCAATATCCATCGCATCGCGGAGATCCGGCTCGACGACAAGTTCGGCGTCGAACCGACGCTGGGCAACGACGTGTGGGACTGGCAGGAAAAACTCGCGGTGCATACGGACCCTGGCTATGCCGAAAAGGGCCAGCTCACGGTGACGTACCTCACTGACGCACACCGCGCCTGCGCGCAACAGATCGCGCAAGACATGCGCGACGCCGGCTTCGACAGTGTGACCATCGACGCGGTCGGCAATGTGGTCGGCCGCTACGAGGGCAGCACACCCGGCGCCAAGACCCTGCTGACCGGCTCGCACTACGACACCGTGCGCAATGGCGGCAAGTACGACGGCCGGCTCGGCATCTTCGTGCCGATGGCGTGCGTTCGCGAACTCAAGCACCAGAACCGCCGCCTGCCCTTCGGCTTCGAGGTCGTGGGATTCGCCGAAGAGGAAGGCCAGCGCTACAAGGCGACCTTCCTCGGTTCCGGCGCGTTGATCGGCCATTTCGATCCACGCTGGCTCGACCAGAAGGACGCCGACGGCATCACCATGCGCGAGGCGCGGCAGCATGCCGGGCTGAAGGACGAGGACATCCCGAAGGTCCAGCGCGACCCGTCGAAATACCTCGGCTTCGTCGAAGTGCACATCGAGCAGGGGCCGGTGCTGACCGAATTCGATCTGCCGCTCGGCATCGTCACCTCGATCAACGGCAGCGTGCGCTATGTCGGCGAGGTGATCGGCATGGCGAGCCACGCCGGGACCACGCCGATGGACCGCCGCCGCGATTCCGCTGCCGCGGTGGCCGAACTGATCCTGTTTGCGGAAAAGCGCGCCGCCAAGGACGGCGACTCGGTCGCCACTGTCGGCATGCTCGAAGTGCCGAGCGGCTCCATCAATGTCGTGCCGGGCCGCTGCAAGTTCAGCCTGGACCTGCGCGCGCCGAACAATGCGCAGCGCGATGCGCTGGCCACCGACGTGGTGGATGCGCTCAAGGAAATCTGCGAGCGCCGTGGCGTGCGCTACACGCTCGAGGAGACCATGCGTGCCGCCGCGGCGCCCAGCGCGCCGGAGTGGCAACAGCGCTGGGAAAAGGCCGTCGACAAGCTCGGCGTTCCCCTCTTCCGCATGCCCAGCGGCGCGGGCCACGATGCGATGAAGCTGCACGAAGTCATGCCACAGGCCATGCTCTTCGTGCGCGGCATCAATTCGGGCATCAGCCACAACCCGCTCGAATCCAGCACCAACGATGACATGCAACTGGCGGTGCAAGCCTTCCAGCTGCTGCTCGATGACCTCGCCAACGCACAAGCCGCCTGAACACCATGACCGACTACAACAAACTCGACGCCTGGATCGACGCCCACTTCGACGAGGAAGTGCGCTTTCTGCAGGAACTGGTGCGCGTACCGACCGACACGCCGCCCGGCAACAACGCGCCGCACGCCGAACGCACGGCCGAGCTGATCCAGGCCTTCGGCTTCGAGGCCGAGAAGCACGCCGTACCCGCGCAGGAAGTGAAGGACTACGGCCTCGAATCGATCACCAACCTGATCGTGCGCCGCAAATACGGCAACGGCGGCCGAACCGTGGCGCTGAACGCCCACGGCGACGTGGTGCCGCCCGGTGAAGGCTGGACGCACGACCCCTACGGCGGCGAAGTCGACAACGGCAGCCTCTACGGCCGCGCCGCTGCCGTCAGCAAGAGCGATTTCGCAAGCTTCACCTTTGCGCTGCGCGCGCTCGAAGCCGTCGCCAAGCCTGCCCAGGGCAGCGTCGAACTGCACTTCACGTACGACGAGGAGTTCGGCGGCATCCTGGGTCCGGGGTGGTTGCTCAAGCAGGGACTGACCAAGCCTGACTTGATGATCGCCGCCGGGTTCAGCTACGACGTGGTCACGGCGCACAACGGCTGCCTGCAGATGGAAGTCACCGTGCACGGCAAGATGGCGCACGCCGCAATCCCGACCACCGGTGTCGATGCGCTGCAAGGCGCGGTGCACATCCTCAATGCGCTCTACGCGCAGAACACGCTCTATCAGCAGGTGACATCGAAGGTCGAGGGCATCACGCACCCTTACCTGAACGTGGGCCGTATCGAAGGCGGAACCAACACCAACGTGGTCCCCGGCAAGGTCGTGTTCAAGCTCGACCGCCGGATGATCCCCGAGGAGAACCCCGTCGAAGTCGAAGCCGCGATCCGCAAGGTCATCACCGACGGCGCGGCGCAGATGCCCGGCATCACCGTCGAGATCAAGCGCCTGCTGCTGGCCAACTCAATGAAGCCGTCGCCCGGTAACAAGCCGCTGGTCGATGCGATTCAGAAGCACGGCCAGACGATCTTCGGCGAGCCGATCAAGGCCATGGGCACGCCGCTCTACACCGACGTGCGGTTGTACGGCGAAGCCGGCATTCCAGGCGTGATCTATGGTGCCGGCCCACGTACGGTGCTGGAGTCGCACGCCAAGCGCAACGACGAACGTGTGGTTCTGGAAGACTTGCGACGCGCGACCAAGGTGATCGCACGAACCTTGAGCGACCTGCTCGCGTGACGCCTGTGCGTCAGAAGGCGAAGGCCCGGGTCGCCGCTCAGGCGGCACGCTGGCCGCTGGGCAGCAGGTAGCCGTTGCGATAGACGCCGATGACGAGCCCGCTGACGGTATCGGTGGGGCGGGCGGTCACGTATTTGCCGGCCCCGGCCTGGTACACGACGATCGTGCAGGCTGAGGTCTTGCTCAGGGTGCGGGCGACGCCGGTTGCCTGGGAAGCGGTCTGGTAGCTGTTCATTCCTTGATCTCCTTGACTGTTCGCCTCAGGCGCGAGCGACGGACAACAGCCCGTCGATCGCAAGCACCACACCTTCCTGGGCATCCTGGGTCGGCGTGCCTTCGGTCAGCAGTTTGCGGATGAGACCGAGCGTGTTGAGCAGCTCCGCTTCCATGTCGGTCAACAGCGGGATCACCTCGAACTGCGGGTACTTTCCGCGCGCACCCATCGGCCGTCCGGGCCCTGACAGGTCGACGTTGTAGCCTTCACGGATCGCTTCGCTCTGGGTTTTCATGGCGTTGGAAGTAGGTTGAACATCGCTTCGAGCGAGGCGCCGCCGGGCGCGGCGAGGATGCAGGCAGATCAGGACAACCTCATCAGTTCGGACAGACGCTTTCCCATTTCCTGAATCCGCTTCTGCTTCCCGGCAGCGCGGTGCATTGCAACGAGTTCGAGGGCTTGCGCCACGGATTCGGCACCCGTATCGCCTTCGGACGACCGATCGCGCCATTCGTCAGCCACTTTCGCCAGTTGACGGCTGCTCAGTGGCTCGGGCGGAGGGCAAGTGTCCCAGGACGCAGCCAGCGCTCGCTTCCTGTCTGCAGGAGGCAGGCTCGACCGCAACAAGCCGAGCAGGCCGGAAGCGGACCATTGCGGTTTGGGGAAGTTGTGCGATTCCATGTAATACATTGTGCCTATTCATTCGCAAGGTAACAAGATATTTCCTCAACTTTCGGCTTACTTTTCGAGGGCGGCACGCCCGACCGGCAACTTGATCTGGTCAAGGCGCTGCTGGCCTGAGCCCTCAGCGGCCCGTCAAGCCGAAGGGGCGAGGGACCTTGAACTTGCCGCCGCTTTCCGGCTTCTGCGATTTCGTGTTCTGTCCGCCCGCACCGGCTTGCAAGCCGCAATCCTTGGGCGCTGCACTGCCGAACAAGGCGGGCGCCAGCAATGAAAGCCCGCCGGTCGCCGCGGCCACGCCGACCGTCGCCGCCTCGCGCACGGTGCCCTTGGGATCGATGCTGAACTCGGGACTTTCGAGGGGCCCCTTCAGCAGCAGAAGCTGTACCAGGTTTCCCGGGTTGATATCCAGCCCTTTCTTCACCCTCGGCAAGAAGGCCAGTTCGATGGTCTGCTTCGCCAGATTGATCTCGCCGCTGGCGGCGACGGCAATCTGCGGCGTTTCCATGACGATCGAACGGTCGATCGCCGCCACGCCGTTGCGCAGCGGCAGTCGGGCGGCCAGGCACTGCACGACCAGATCATCGCGAGACGCCTGCTTCGGCAGCAGCGCGTCGAACAGGCGCGCGATGATGTCCTTGTCGAGCGTCGCTGACCGGCCTGTCAGCCCGACATTCCGCACCGACAACTGAACATCGCCATTGGACGTCCCGGCCAGGCTCCTCGGCGTGCGACCGGTCATCGCCAGCTTGAGATCGAGGTTCGCGCGCCCGCCTTTGAAATGGTTGCCGCTGCCCCATTGGGCATCGAAGTCCTCGACGGAAAGCGACCGGGCATTCAGTTGCACCTCAGTCTGCGGCGCGGCGCCCTTGCGCAGCGTGAGCCCCACCCGGCCCTGCACGGCGCCCCCGGCGGCGGTGAAAGACAACGGCTCGATCGTGAGGCGTCCCTGATCCGACACGGCGCGCGCCTGAAGCCCGGAGATCGCAGGCATCCCCGGCACGCTCAGACGGTCGACCCTGAGCGCGACCCGCAAGGGGATTTCCGGCAACGCCTCGAGCGTGAGCAGCGGGGCGTCGCCGAACACCGGCGCCCGCGGCGCCTTTGCCGCAGCCGCGGGCTTGGCCACACGCCACTTGTCGAGATCGATGGCGGCGGACGAGAGCTCCGCGTCGATGCCCGCTTTCGGCAGGCCGGTCTGCCAGGTCACGCGGCCGTTCAGAACCTGCCCGGCGAGCGACAACTTCAGCGCCTCGAAGTGCCAATCGTCACCCGCGCGCCGCACGGTGGCGCTGGCATCGACCGGCATCGGCAAGACACTCGCCGCCGTCGATAGCTCGCGCAGCGCCTTCGCATCACGCGCCTGCAGAGTCAGCCGGGCCTCCAGACTCCCGGCACGCGGCCCCGTGCCCATGCTGCCGGTCGCCGAGAGCGTCGCACCCTCGGTCGTGAAGCGCACATCGAACGGCCAATCCTCCGCCCCAGCCAGGATCTTCACGACGCGGCCGACATCGCCCTCGGCCTTCCACTGCTGGGGGCCGAGCTTGAAGACGCCCGACAGGCTGTCGCGCTCGCCCTGCACTTGCAGATCGAGCGAGTCGATCGTCATCTCGCGTGACTCTGCCTTGCGCGCATTGCGATAGGTGATGTGCGCGCCTGAAACGAGGAAGCGGTCCATCTCCAGCAACGGCGCGGGCTTTCCGCTGGCATGGGGAGGCGGCGCGAACTGCCAGTTGAAATGCCCTGCGCCGTCGGCTTCAAGCAGTATCTCTGCGTCTTCCACTTCGGCGCTCAGGATGCGCACTTGCCGGTCGAGCAAATCCCTCAGTGAAATGTCGAAGGCCGCGCGTCGGAATCGCAACATGTCGGGTTGCGAACCCCAGTCGACGTTGGCAAGCACCACATCGTTCGCACGCACAGCGATGGTCGGGAACAAGCGGATCGACAGATCGCCGTCGATGCGGAAAGCGCGTCCGGTCGCGGTGCTCACCTCTTCCGCGAGCATCGCCGAAATGCGCTCCGGCGGGTACGCCTGCCGGAGTGCGAAAGCAGCCGCCACCAACAGCACCACGACAACGCCCAGCACGATGGCAGCAATGCGCCAACCGCGGTGTTTCGGGCCGCGCGAAGCATCGAGTTGTGCCGCCGAAGACACCTTGCCCTCCTCCTATTTCTGGAATGCCGCCAGCGGCATCCTGATTTCCGTGAGCTTCCAGTCGACAAATCCGCTGCGCTCGAACACCAGGCCGAGTCGTTCGGCGTTGGGCTGGTCGGGCTTGGCAGGATCCACAGCATAGGCCGTCATCCTGCTCGCGCCTTCGCGGTCGATGATCCAGTTGGCTTTTTTCTCTGTCTTCCCGGTCGCTGCGCCATCGGCCTGCGGAGCCGGCGGGGTGGTCCCCCCAGGTGCCGGCACAGGACTGGGCGCGGGCTGGGCCAGCTTGCCGTGGGTCATCGCGGCCATGACTGTTTCGGGACGCACCATTGCATCCACGAGTTGATTGACCACGCCAAGCCCGATAAGGCTGCCCAGTGCGGCAAAAGGATTGTCCGAATCCTTCTGCACACCCAGCTTCTGCGCCACCAGGGCCGAAAACTGACCCTTGAGGCTTTCCCGCACCTTGGGGTAGTCGACATGCTGATTGAAGGCCTCGGCATCGCCGTTCTGCGCGGCCGTCTGCAGTTGGCGCACGGCCAGGAAAGGCGACCAGTACCAATAGGCCGCGAGGGCCAGCACAAGGACCAGGACCACTGCGACGAGACTTTTGAATTTCATGCGGGCCATTCTGCAACGGCCCGATTTCAACGCTCTCACTGACGGCTCAAGGACCGATCAAGGCCGTCGCGACCCCCGCGGCGCCCGACGCGACGAGCCCGAGCGACCAGACGATATCCAGATCGAGCCAGGTGGCCCGCAGCACCTGCAATCCCAGATAGCGATAGACGACCCACGCGGCGCCAAGTCCTGCGCCAATCATCGCGGCCGTGTGAACCAGCGAGACCATGACGGCGGTCCCGACGCTGGAACGCATGAACGCCATCAAGGCCGCATGGTCGATCGGACCGGACCGGGCAGCCGTCTCCGCTGCGGGCGATTCGCACAGCCCCAGCAGAATCGGCAAGAGCATCAGCGCGGCCCCGTGCGCGGTGGCCATGAGGAAGGACCACAGCGCCACCTGCGTCGGTCGAATGCGCCCCAGCCAGCGATGGCGATGACGCAAGAGCAGGCGCGACAGGCCGAACGCCAGCACCAGCAGGCCCGCCACAATGCGGATCTGCTGGCCCCACTGCAGCATCCACGTGAGCACCGCGAAGGGCACCAGGACGAGCGCCATGGCCAGCAGATGGCCGGCGCCGAGCGGAAGCCACGTCGCGAAGACCGCCGTGTCGCGCTTTTCGCCGAGGCCGTTCGCCACCGCAAGCGGCCAGCCCATCGCCGGGTTCAGGCCATGGAAGACGCCAAAGGCGATCACGCCGAACCACAAGGACGCGGTCGCGACGGAACTCACGGCGAACCCGGAACGATCGATTTCATGCCGACGGATAACAGAAGGAATCCGTCGAGCAATCGCCGCCCTGCAGCCGGATCTGGTGCGCGCCGTAGTCCGCGCCGAAATCGACGACGAACTGCTTGTCGAACTCGATGCCGCCATCCTTGCCGACGTTGCACATGACTTGTCGCCCAGGGATGCCGTCAGGATAGAACTGAGCATCCCACTTGCTGTAGAGCGAGTTGGTGAAGTACACGCGCTTGCCGTCGCGACTGATCTCCGTCATCTGCGGGCCGCCGCCGAAGGCCGAGCCGTTCGGGTGCGGCGTGTGCTTCGCGATGCCGCCGATGCGTACGCTGCCGGCGAGTTTGGGATTGATCGGATCGGACACGTCGTACTGCCGCAGTTCGCCGGTGCCCCAGCACGCCACGTAAAGAAAGCGATCGTCCAGCGAGAGGTCGATGTCGCTGATCAACGGCGGGACTGCGCCGAAGCCTTTCAGCAGCTCCGGCAAGACCGACGCATCGGCAGGCTCGGGCGGAATGACCGCCGTCTTCTTCGCGTGGAAGGTCCCGCCTTCGCGCCACCACGTCCAGATCGAGCCTTCGAGATTGGTGGTGTCGACCACCACGCCGACAAAGCCGTACTCGCGCGTCGGGTCGTGCGCAGGCCGGACCTCCAGCGCCATCTGGTGATTCGCGCCCAGATCGATGCTCTGCGCATGACGGCGCGCGCGCAGGTCCCAGAAGTGAAGCTGATGCCCATAGCGATTGCCGAGCAGGTCCTCGGCCACGATGCCGTTCTCGAATTGCGGCGGCAAGCCCCATTCGCTGGACACCATGTAGTCGCGCGGCAGGTTCCACCAGAAGTCGTAGTGCAGCTTCTGCGGCCCGCGCTCGATCTCCCACTTGCCGAGCACCTCGAAGCTCTCGCAGTCCATCAGGAAGACGCCCGGCGGCCCTTGCGTTCCATCCGGGCCCGCACCGCCGAGCGTGCTGATGTAGAGCCCCTCCGGTCCGCAGTGCACCGTGTGCGGGCGCGAATAGCCGGTCTTGCGAATCACCTCTTCGGGCTCGATGACGCGGGTGATCGTCGGGCGCGTGGGATCGGGCTGCGTGTCGACGACATAAATGCGCGACGAGCGGATGCCGGGGATGATGAGGTAGCGCCGCTTCAGAAAGGCATGGCCCGACATCGGCGCCAGTGCCGAACTGCAGGCGTTCCAGCCAAAGTGGTGGAACTCGTCGCCGCGGTTCGGCATGTCGAGCCGATGCAGGACGGTGCCGTAGGTGGCGGAGGCCGGATCGACATCCACGACGGCCAGCGCATCGGGGCGCGAAGCATCCGGCGACAGCAGCGCGGTGTAGGCGATGCGCTCGGGCTCGGCCTCCATTGCCAGTCGGGGCGACGGATGAAAGGTCGGATCGGTACGCAGAGATTCAAGCATGGCGAGGCTCCTGCAGCAACGTCGCGCGAGTATGCGCCAGAGCGCGTCTTGCAAGAAACCCCCACCCACCGTACTGGAAACCATCGCGAAAGCGCGGGTTTTCCGCCATACAGCTTGCGATCCAGACTGTATACAGTTTCGCGTACATAACCGTGAACCGCCGTTGGGCGGCACGGTTCTTGAAACGGTCTTTTCTTCATTCCACGCCGCGCCAGGAGATCTTGCAATGACGGCTGCCGCCACTTCAGTCCATCCCGTCGACCAGCGCCTGCCAGCAGGCAAGCTCACTGCCCTCGGCCTGCAGCATGTGCTCGTGATGTATGCCGGTGCCGTGGCGGTGCCGCTCATCGTCGGACGTGCCCTCAAGCTCAGCCCGCAGGAGGTCGCACTGTTGATTTCCGCCGACCTCTTCTGCTGCGGCGTCGCGACGCTGATCCAGTCGCTTGGCGCGACGCAGTGGTTCGGCATCAAGCTGCCGGTCATGATGGGCGTGACCTTCGCGTCGGTCGCGCCGATGGTCGCCATCGCCAACGCCAACCCGGGACAGGCGGGTGCGCAACTGCTCTTCGGCTCGATCATCGGTGCCGGTGTCGTCTCGATACTGATCGCGCCGCTGGTCTCGCGCATGCTGCGCTTCTTTCCGCCCGTGGTGACCGGCACCATCATCGCGGTCATCGGCATCAGCCTGATGCGCGTCGGCATCAACTGGATCTTCGGCAACCCGGTCGGACCCACGGCGCCGGCGCTGGTCGATCCGGTCTATGCGAAGTGGCTCGCCGACGTGACGTCGCCCGGCTCCGCGGTGCCGCCGCTGCCCAAGGGCTTGTCCATCGTGCCTTCGATGCCCAATCCGAAATACGCCGATCTCGGCGGCCTCGGCATCGCGGCGCTGGTGCTGTTGTCGATCCTGCTGATCGTGAAGTACGCCAAGGGCTTCATCGCCAACATCTCGGTGCTGCTCGGCATCGTGATCGGCGCCGTTGTGGCCACTCTCTTTGGTTTCATGACCTTCGAGAAGGTCGCCCAGGCGGCCTGGTTCGACATCGTCCTGCCCTTCCACTTCGGCATGCCGCAGTTCGACCCGATCCTGATCCTCACGATGTCGCTGATCATGATCGTGGTGATGATCGAATCCACCGGCATGTTCCTCGCGCTCGGCGAGATGACGGACCGCAAGATCACGCAGCAGGATCTGGCCCGCGGGCTTCGCACCGACGGCCTCGGCACACTCATCGGCGGCGTGTTCAACACCTTTCCCTACACGAGCTTCTCGCAGAACGTGGGCCTGGTGGCGGTGACCGGCATCAAGAGCCGCTTCGTCTGCGTGGCCGGCGGCGTGATCCTGATCGTGCTGGGACTGCTGCCCAAGATGGCGGCGCTCGTCGAGTCGCTGCCGACTGTCGTGCTCGGCGGTGCCGGGCTGGTGATGTTCGGCATGGTGGCCGCGACCGGCATCCGCATCCTCGCGGGCGTGGACTTCAAGACCAATCGCCACAACGCGATGATCGTCGCGGTGTCGATCGGCATCGGCATGATTCCGCTGATCGCGCCGAACTTCAAGCAGTGGATGCCGCATTCGATCCACTCGCTGGTGGAGTCGGGCATCCTGCTGGCTTCGGTCTGCGCGGTTCTGCTCAATCTGTTTCTCAATGGCGCGAAGCACGACGAGTCCGCGATCATCGCGGCGGCCAAACAAGCCGAGGCACACTAGCTACGCTCGCCCCCAGGTTGGCTCACTTCGTGTAGCCGCCCACCCCCTGCCGGGGGCAACACCAGCGGCCCGGCTGAGCCGGTTCCGCGGTGTTTCGCGAACGGCCTGGCTTTGCCGGCATGGGCTAGATCATTGACAGGGGCTTCTTGCGCTTCGGGGGTGGGTGGAGGCGGTCGATTTCCGTGAGCACGTCGGGGCTCAGTTCGAGGTTTGCGGCTGCCAGGTTTTCGCTCTGGTGGGATTCGCGGACTGCTTTTGGGATGACGACTACGCCGGGGCGTGACAACAGCCAGGCCAACGCGAGTTGGGCGGGCGTTGCGCTGAGGCGCTGGGCCAGCTTTGCCAGGCCGGCGTCCGTGGCGAGCGCGCCTTGGTCGATGGGGCTGTAGGCCATCAAAGGCATTTTTCGCTCGCGCTGCCAGGGGAGCAGGCTGAACTCGGGGCCGCGCTCGGTGATTGAGAAATAGACCTGGTTGGCGACACAGTCGACGACGTCGCCGCACACGGCAGCGACTTCTTCCATGTCGTCGGTGTCGAAGTTGCTGACGCCCCAGTGGCGGATGCGGCCGTCGTCGACAAGCGTGCGCATGGCCTCGCAGGTGTCGGCGAGCGGATGCTCGCCACGCCAGTGCAGCAGGTAGAGGTCGATGTGATCGAGGCCCAGCCGCCGCAGGCTTCGCGCACAGGCTGCGGGCGTGCCCTTGCGGCTGGCGTTGTGTGGATAGACCTTGCTGACGATGAACAGCTCTTCGCGCTTCACGTCGCCGGCTCGCAGTGCCTCGGCCACCGCCTGTCCGACCACTTCTTCGGCGCCACCCTCGCCATACATCTCGGCGGTGTCGATGAGTCGATAGCCCATGTCGATCGCGGCGCGGACGGCCGCGACTTCCGCGCTGCGCCGCGCGGCGGATTCGCCCATGTTCCAGGTTCCGAGGCCGAGAGCGGGCATCGCACCGCCACCTTTCAGGTCGAGTCGTCGCATGTGTTTGTGCTCCTTGGCCGCATTTTGTGCGCTGCCCGGCGGTCTGGCCTCATCGTGCGGGTTCGCGGTACATTGGCCGGCCATATGCAGCAGGTCACGATTCGCATCAACGACGAGATGACGGTCTCCGGCATCGTGCAGGCGCCGAGCGATCCGAGCGCGTGCTATGTCTTCGCGCATGGGGCGGGTGCAGGGATGACGCACTCGTTCATGGCCACTGTGGCCGACGGCCTCGCGGAACGCAACATCGCCACGTTGCGCTATCAGTTTCCCTACATGGAACTCGGCAAGAAGCGCACCGACATCCCGCCGACGGCACATGCCGCGGTTCGCGCGGCCGTCGCCCATGCGGCGCAACTGTTCGGGCCGCTGCGGCTCTTCGCGGGGGGCAAGTCTTTCGGCGCGCGCATGACCTCGCAGGCGCAGTCGATCGAGCCGCTCCCGCAAGTCGATGGACTGATCTTTCTTGGGTTTCCGCTGCATCCGGTCGGTGAGCCCGCGAGTTCGCGCGCGGACCACCTGTCCAAGGTTCAACTACCGATGCTCTTCGTCCAAGGCACGCAGGACAAGCTGGCCCACATGGACCTGCTGCGCCCGGTCATTGACTCGCTGGGCGCGCGCGCCACGCTGATGAGCATCGACCAGGCTGACCACTCGTTCCATGTCCTCAAGCGTTCGGGGCGCGACGACGACGAAGTGATGACCGAGGTGCTCGACGGCGTGGCCCGGTGGGTGAATACCGGACGCGCCGGGGCATGACACGCAACCCGCTCGTGGCCGTCGGCGCCGCAACATGCTGACAAGCAACGGAAAGGGGTCGAATGGCGCTGTGGGAGCGATGGACATGGCTGCGGATCCTGGCCGCCATCGGCATCACCGCCGGCACGCAGGGCTGCGCTGAACTCGCGGCCCTCGTTCCGGCCGCCTCCAATCTCAAGGCCGTGCCGAACGTCGCGGCGCCGCCCGGCGACAAGTCGGCGCCCCCGTCAAGCGAGGACACTGCCGGCAAGGAAGCCCACGGCACGGTGGTCCCCATTCCGCTGTCGGATCCCACGGTAGGGAGTGGGCTCGCGGTGGTCGGGATGTATTTCCACGCCCAGAGCGCCGACGAAGTCCAGGTGCAACCGCCCTCGCTCACTGCCGCGTTCGCCATGGCCACCGACAACGGGAGCAAGGTCGCGGGTGTGGCCCACATGCACTACTGGGATGCGGACCAATGGCGCTTTTCCGGCGTGGCGGGCTATGCCCACCTCAATCTGGACTTCTTCGGCGGTGGCGGGCGGGCGAGCAGCCAGAACAACGGCGCGCAATGGACCGTCGACGGGACCTTCGTGCAACCCCAGCTCTATCACCGCATCGCACCGAACTGGTACCTCGGCGCGCAGATGCGCTATGCGAGCGTGAGACAGAGTTTCGGCTTCATCCCTCCTGGCGCGCAACAGCCGTCGGGCCCGCTGGACGTGACCACCACGGGCGCCGGCCTATTGCTCCAGCGCGACACGCGCGACAACAAGTTCAACCCCTACGACGGCTCGCTGCTGGACTTCAACACGATGCTCATCCGCTCCGGACTGGGCGGCGACGTGAACTACGACGCCTTCGACGTTCGCTACCGCAAGTACATGTCGCTGCGTCCCGACCTGGTGCTCGCCACGGACCTGCACGGTTGCGCGAGGACGGGCGATGTGCCCTTGTTCGACGATTGCTTCCTGCAGTTGCGCGGGTTCTCCGCGACGCGCTACATCGGTCGATACATGGGGCTGGCCCAGGCCGAACTGCGATGGCGCGTGGTCGGGCGGATCGGCCTGGTCGCCTTCGCCGGCACGGGTGTCGTCGCGAACCGCTTCGGCGATCTGGGCGTCGGTGGCGCACCGGTCGGCTTCGGCGTCGGATTCCGCTACATGGTGCTCGAAGCCGAGCGCATCAACCTGCGCGTCGACGTGGCGCGCGGCGGAGGGTCCCGCGTGGTCTACCTGTCGGTGACCGAGGCGTTCTGAACTTCAGGCGTCCACGTGAAAGCCAGGCGACGCGACGATCGTGCGGATCTCTTCCATCAACGCCCGCGCGCCCGGCGACGGAAACGCACCCAGGCGCTGCGAGAGGCCGATCTCGCGCCTCGTCCGGTCGAGCGGGAAGTCGAGCACCATGAGACTACCGTCGCGGATTTCGTAGCGCAGTTGGTGCGCGGAAATCGCGGTCAGCATGTCGCTCTCCAGCAGCAGGCCGCGCAACACGGCGAGATCGCCGGTCTCCACGGCCGGCACCGGCGGCGCCTGCCGAGCCTCCGAGAAGAAGCGCTTCAGCAGTTCGCGCGATGGTGAACCGTGCCGCGACAGCACCCAGGTCGCCTGGCGCAACACCTCGAAATCGATGCGCTTGACGCGCGAGAGCGGATGCCCGGCGCGCGCGATCACCGAGATGCGGTCTTCGAACAATGCCTCCTGCTGCAGATCCTTCGCCTCCGCGGCACTGCGCAGCGCGCCGAGGATGAAATCGATATCGCCGCTGCGCAGCGATGCCGCCAGCGCGTCGTACGGGCTTTCGACCGTCGCCACATGCAGCCTCGGATAGCGCGCGAGCAAGGACGCGATCGCAAGCGGCAGGATCTGCGTGCGGCCCAGCGGCAAAGCGCCGACGATCACGCTGCCTTGCAACGTCCCCTCGCTGGCCGCGATGTCGGGACCGATGTGACGCAATTCCGCCAGCACCCGTTTGAAGTAGAACGCGACGATCTCGCCGGGCGCCGTCGGCGACAGCCCGCGCGCCGAGCGGTCGAATAACGCGACGCCCAGTCCGTCTTCGAGGTCCTTCAGCGCGCTGCTGATGGCCGGTTGCGTGATCCCGAACTCACGTGCCACCGCGGGCATGTTGCGCTTCTCCGCGAGGCTCGCGACCACGGCGAGGCGTCGCCCGTTCAATATCGACGTGAACAGCGAGCGAACATCGGCAGAGGCCGGAATGCCGCCGCGCGCGACGAGTTGGGCGCGTGCGTCCTCGAATTCGCGTTCGATGCGGCGCGCACGCGCCAGCACCAGTTCCCCATATGAATTCAGCGCCATCCCGCGCGCGCGGCGATCGAACAGCGGCCTGCCGAGCCCGCCCTCGAGTTCGGAGATGGAGCGCGTCACGCCCGAGGGCACGCGATACAGCCCCTCGGCGGCGCCGGCGATGCTGCCGGCCGCGGCCACGGCGGAGAACGCGCGCAAATGCCTCAAATTGATGGCGAGCGCCCCGTCGTGCGTGCTGTCGATAACTTTGTGTTGCGGAAGGTCGGGATTCACGATCACGAATCTACTCTTCAGGGCGCAGAGCGCGATCCGGTCAAGCGCAGTACAAACCCTGCTCGATAAACAAGTCTGATGGCATGACAACGCGAACTCACCCCAGGAATCGGCGCTCGGCGCCATACTCGTTCCAGTCATCACCCGAACACTGAGCTGCCAATGATCATCGACTGCCACGGCCACTACACCACCGCGCCCAAGGCGCTCGAGAACTGGCGCAACCAGCAGATCGCCGGCATCGCCGATCCGGCGCAAAAGCCCCGCGCCTCCGATTTGAAGATCAGCGACGACGAGTTGCGCGAGTCGATCGAAAACAACCAGCTGCGCCTCATGAAGGAGCGCGGCAGCGACCTGACCATCTTCTCGCCGAGGGCAAGCTTCATGGCGCACCACATTGGCGACTTCGAGGTGTCGTCGACCTGGGCGGCCATCTGCAACGAGCTGTGCTTTCGCGTGAGCGAACTGTTCCCCGAACATTTCATCGGCGCGGCGATGCTTCCGCAGTCGCCCGGCGTCGACCCCAAGACCTGCATCCCCGAACTGGAGAAATGTGTCACGCAGTACGGCTTCGTCGGCATCAACCTCAACCCCGATCCTTCGGGCGGGCACTGGACTTCGCCGCCGCTTTCCGATCGCCACTGGTACCCGCTCTACGAGAAGATGGTGGAGCACGACACCCCGGCGATGGTCCACGTGAGCACGAGTTGCAACGCGTGCTTCCACACCACCGGCGCGCACTACCTGAACGCCGACACCACGGCCTTCATGCAGTGCCTGACCTCCGATCTGTTCAAGGACTTCCCGACGCTGCGCTTCGTGATCCCGCACGGCGGCGGCGCGGTGCCCTACCACTGGGGGCGCTTCCGCGGCCTGGCGCAAGAGATGAAGAAGCCGCTGCTGAAGGACCACCTGCTGAACAACATCTTCTTCGACACCTGCGTCTATCACCAGCCGGGCATCGATCTGCTCACGAAGGTGATTCCGGTCGAGAACATTCTTTTCGCCAGCGAAATGATCGGCGCCGTGCGCGGCATCGATCCGGAGACGGGCCACTACTTCGACGACACGCGCCGCTACATCGATGCCGCGCAGACGCTGGACGCCGACACCCGCCACAAGATCTATGAAGGCAACGCACGCCGGGTCTATCCGCGCCTGGACCGTGCACTGAAGAGCAAGGGGCTTTGATCATGACCGACCACTTCCAGGCGCTGGGCATCGTCCGGCGCAACATCCAGCGCGCCAATCCGGCGGCTGTCGAGCAACTGTCGCGCTACGGCGTGTCGACTGTCCATGAAGCCATGGGCCGGCTCGGACTGATGCAGCCGCGCATCCGGCCGATCTATCCGCAGGCGCGTTGCTGCGGCACCGCCCTGACCGTGCTGCTGCAGCCGGGCGACAACTGGATGATGCATGTGGCCGCGGAGCAGATCCAGCCGGGCGACGTCGTGGTAGCGGCGTGCACCGCCGAGAGCACCGACGGCTTCTTCGGCGACCTGCTGGCGACCTCCTTCAAGGCGCGCGGTTGCCGCGGCCTGATCATCGACGGCGGCGTGCGCGACGTGCATGACCTGACGGAGATGAACTTCCCGGTGTTCAGCCGTGCGATCCATGCCAAGGGGTGCATCAAGGCCACGCTCGGCTCGGTCAACGTGCCTGTCGTCTGCGCGGGCGCGCTGGTGAATCCCGGCGACGTGATCGTGGCCGACATCGACGGCGTGGTCGTGGTGCCGGCGCTGATGGCGCAGCAGGTGGCCGATGCCGCGCAAGCGCGCGAAGCCAACGAAACCAGCAAGCGCGCGCGCTTCGCGGCGGGTGAACTCGGCCTGGACATGTACGCGATGCGCGAACCGCTGGCCAAGGCCGGCCTGCGCTACATCGACTGAGCGAGGGACGAACCATGGCTCGCATCATCGGCGCCGTCGCGTGCTCCCACACGCCCACCATCGGCTTCGCCTTCGACAAGAACAAGCAGCAGGACCCCGTCTGGGCGCCCATCTTCGAGGCTTTCGCGCCGGTCCAGCAATGGCTGGCCGAACAGAAGCCGGACGTGCTGTTCTTCATCTACAACGACCACGTCACCTCCTTCTTCTTCGACCACTACTCGGCCTTTGCCTTGGGCGTGGGCGAGCGGCATGAAGTGGCGGACGAAGGCGGCGGCGCGCGTGATTTGCCCGCACTGGCCGGGCATCCGGCGCTGGCGCGGCACATCGGCAATTCGCTCGTGGCGGACGAGTTCGACATGTCCTTCTTCCAGGACCGCGCGCTGGACCACGGCGTGTTCTCGCCCATGTCGCTGCTGTGTCCTCACCAGCCTTCATGGCCGATCCCCGTGGTGCCCTTGCAGGTCGGTGTGCTGCAGGCGCCGGTTCCTTCGGCCCGGCGTTGCTATCGCCTGGGCCAGGCGTTGCGGCGCGCGATCGAAAGCTATCCGGAGGACCTGAAGGTGGCCATCGTCGCCACCGGCGGTCTCTCGCATCAGGTGCACGGCGAGCGCGCGGGCTTCAACAACACGGCGTGGGACGCGCAGTTCCTCGACCTGATCGAGAACGACCCGGTGCGGCTCACCGAGATGACGCAAGCAGAACTCGCCACCCTGGGCGGGATGGAAGGCGCGGAGGTCATCATGTGGCTGGTGATGCGGGGCGCCATGTCGTCCAACATTCGCAAGACGCACCAGAGCTACTACCTGCCTTCGATGACGGGCATTGCCACCGCGATCTACGAGAACCTCGCGAGCCCGCCGATCGCCGGCGAAGTGGAGCGGCACCGGCGCCACATGCAGACGCAATTGGCGGGCGTCGAGGCACTGCAAGGCACCTATCCGTTCTCGCTCGAAAGCAGCGTGCGCGCCTACCGCCTCAACAAGTTCCTCCAGGGAATGACGCGCCCGGACCATCGCGCGCGCTTCGTGGCGGATCAGGAAGCCGCGTTCGAAGCGGCGGGACTGACCGAACAGGAACGCGACCTCGTGCGCCGTCGCGACTGGCGCGGGCTGATCCACTACGGCGTCATCTTCTTCATGCTGGAAAAGCTCGGCGCAGTGATCGGCGTATCGAACCTGCACATCTACGCCGCCATGCGCGGCCAGTCGCTGGAAGACTTCCAGCAAACGCGCAACGCGCCCGGCGCGCTGTACTCCGTGGCCGGCAAGGAAGCGGCACCGCAAGCCTGGGACAAGGCCGCTGCGGCCGACCAGCGCTGAGCGCTTTAAACCCTGGAATCACTCATGAAGTTCTTTTCTCGCCGCCACCTCCTTGCCCTCGCGGGATCGCTGGCCTTCTGCATCTCGTTCGGCGCCACCGCCGCGGATGCCTTTCCATCGAAGCAACTGAGGATCCTGGTCGGCTACAGCGCGGGCGGCGCGGTGGATGCCATAGCGCGTTCGGTCGGCCAGCGCATGGCGGCGACCCTCGGCCAGCCCGTCATCGTCGAGAACAAGCCGGGCGCGGGCACGAACATCGCGGTGAAGGCGCTCATTGCGAGTCCGCCCGACGGCTACACGCTGCTGTTGGCGGCCAACGCGCTGGCGGTGAACCCATCGCTGTTCCAGCCTGCGCCCTACGACCTTCAGCGCGACGTGACCCCGGTGGCGCTGGTCGGCCGCGTGCCTGTGGTCTTGGCCGTGCGCGAAGGCTCGGACATCAAGACACTGCAGCAACTGGTGGCCACCGCCAAGGCAAAGCCGGGAAGCGTCACCGTCGCAACGCCGGGCAACGGCTCGACGCCGCACCTGGCCATCGAACTGTTCCAGCACACCGCCGGACTTTCGCTTCGCCATGTGCCGTACAAGGGTGGCGCGCAGGCGCTGACAGACACGCTCGGCGGGCACGTGGAAGTGGTCGCGGTCAATGCGCTGGAGGTGTTGCCGCTCGCCAAGTCCGGCACCCTGCGCGTGCTGGCAGTGATGAGTCCCGAGCGCTCATCGGTGCTGCCTGGCGTGCCGACCGTCGCCGAGTCCGGCTTCCCGGGTTTCGAGGCCAGTGTCTGGTACGGCTTCGTCGCGCCGGCGGGACTGCCCAAGCCGATCCTGGCCAAGCTCCATGAGACGGTGCAGAAGGCCCTCGAATCGCCGGAGGTGCGTGCCCAACTCGCCGCAGCCGGCGGCGCACCCTTGCCAGGATCGCCTGAAGACTTCGACAAGCTGCTCAAGAGCGACGCCGCTCGTTACGGGAAGCTCATTCGCGAAGCAGGCATCAAGCTGGATTGAACCCGTCGGAGTCGCTCATGAATTTCGGAATCACACGCCGCCAGGCCTGCGTCGCGGCCCTCGGCGGCGCGACGATGCTCGCTTCTCGCGGCGCCATGGCGCAGACCTACCCGACGAAGCCGATCCACATCATCGTTCCCTTCACGCCGGGCGGCTCGTCGGATCTGCTGGGGCGGGCCATCGGCCAGGAACTCGGCCACGCGTGGAACCAGCCTGTCGTGATCGAGAACCTGCCCGGCGCCGGCGGTTCCATCGGCGCGGAACGGGTCGCGAAGGCGGCGCCCGATGGCTACACGCTTCTGATGGGCCACATCGGAACGCTGGCCATCAACTCGTCGCTGTATCCCAAGCTCGACTATGACCCGGTACGCAGCTTCGCCCCGGTGGCATGGGTGGCGCGGGTGCCGAACGTGCTCGTGGTCAATGCCTCGGTCCCGGCGAAGAACCTCGGCGAACTGATCGCGCTGGCCAAGGCGCAACCCGGCAAACTCGCCTTCGGCTCCGGCGGCAACGGCAGCGCTGCGCACATCACGATGGAATACCTCAAGCTGCAGACCGGCACGTCGTTCCTGCACGTGCCCTACCGCGGCACCTCGCCGGCCGTCAGCGATCTGCTGGCGGGCCAATTGCAGGTGCTCTTCACCGGCGCACCCGCCCTGCTGCCGCACATCAAGGCGGGCAAGATTCGCGCGCTTGCAGTCTCCAGCCCGAGCCGGATTGCACTGCTCCCTGAGGTGCCGACCGTGGCTGAAAGCGGCGTCGCCGGCACCAAGGGCTTCGAGGCCGACCAGTGGTATGGCCTCGTGGCACCGGCCGGCACTCCGGCGGAGATCGTCACTGCGCTCAACCGGCAGATCAACCAGTCGCTCGGCACCGCGACGGTGAAGGCGCGGCTGGCCTCGGAAGGCGCGGAACCGACGCCCACCACGCCGGAGGCCTTCGGTCAGTTGATCGCGAGCGAGATGAGCCGATGGGAACGCGTCATCAAGTCGGCGCACATCACCATCGATTGAGCACCGCGACCGAGTTCAGTCACGAGTCGCCGCGCGAATGCTCGATTTACTCACCATCAACCACCATGAAAACTCCGATCAAGGGAATCTGCTCGATGGCCACGCGAGGGCTGCTGGACGAACTCGCTCGCATGTATTCGCAACGCACCGGGGTGCCCGTCGCCTTCGAGGCAGTCGCCGGTGTCGAAGCTGCGCGGCGGGTGTCAGCTGGTGAGTCCTTCGACGTCGTGGCGCTTGCATCGGACGCCATCGACAAGCTGGACGCCGCAGGCAGGATCGACGCGGCCAACAAGGTCGACCTCGTTCGCTCAGGCGTCGGCGTGGCAGTACGCGCGGGCGCCGTACGGCCGGACATTTCCACCGAAGAGGCACTGCGCCGCGCGGTGCAAGCCGCCGCCACCGTCGGCTACTCGACCGGCCCGAGCGGTGTCGCGCTGATCGCCATGTTCCAGCGCTGGGGCATCGGCGACGAGTTGCAGGGCCGGCTGGTGCAGGCGCCGCCCGGTGTGCCCGTCGGCTCGCTGGTCGCGCGCGGCGAGGCGGCGCTGGGCTTTCAGCAGTTGAGCGAACTCATCGGTGTCGAGGGCATCGCCCTGATCGGTCCCCTCCCGCCGGAGATCCAGATCACGACGATCTTCTCAGCCGCGCCAGGCGTCGACGCGCCGCAACCGGCCGAGGCACGCGCCCTGCTCGACTTCCTGGTCTCGACCGACAGCGCCGACGCAAAGCGCCGTCACGGCATGGAGCCAGCCTGATCCTCCGATCCTGAATCCGGGTTGGGCGCCAACCGCTGGAGCAAGGAAGACAGCTTGTCGACGTCGACCGGCTTGGTCAGGTGCGCGATGAATCCGGCGTCATAGCTCGCCTCCCGGTCTCGCTCCTGGCCGTAGCCGGTGACTGCGATCAAGGCCGGCTGCTTGAGGACCTCGGTCTTCACGCGCCGGGCCACCTCGATGCCGCTGAGCCCCGGCAGGCCGATGTCCAGGAGGACGACGTCCGGCGCATGGGCCTTGATGGATTCGAGCGCCTCCTTGCCGTCGTGCGCGAGGCTCGCGTCGTAGCCGAACGCCTCGAGCAGCATGTGCATCGTCTCCGCGGCGTCCCGGTTGTCGTCGACCACCAGGATTCGCGACCTGCGCTTTCCGGGCAGGTCTTGCACGTTCGCAATGTGCGGTGCAGCCACGCTCGGGAACTGCACGACAAACTCGGCGCCTTCGCCGGGCTTGCCGGTACTGAAGGCGCTGACAGTCCCGCCCTGCAGCGTCACCAGTTGCTGGACAAGGCTGAGCCCGAGCCCAAGGCCGCCTTTGCTGCGAGCCAGATCCTGTTCTCCCTGCACGAACAAGTCGAAGATCCGCTGCTGGTCCTTCTCGGGGATGCCTGGGCCGTCGTCGCGCACGGCAATCTCAACGGCCGTTCCGCGCTGGGAAAGCCGCAGATCGACGTGCCCGTCCGGCGGGGTGAACTTCGCGGCGTTGGTAAGCAGGTTGGAGACGATCTGGACGATGCGGGCGTGATCACCGATCACCCACGGGTCCACGGCTTCCATGTCCACGTTGAAAGCCTGCGACTTCGCTTCGCAAAGCGGCCGCACGGCCTCGACGGCTTGCTCGATGACATTGCGAAGGCGGACCGGCTTCGCCTCCAGGTGGATCTTGCCGCTCGTGATCCGGCTCACGTCCAGCAAGTCGTCAACCAGCCGCGTCAATTGCCTGAGTTGGCGCGAAACGATGTCCCGCGTTTTCTCGACGAGCCTCGATTCCGTCTTCTCCCTTGCAAGAAGGGCCATCGCATTGGAGATGGGCGCCAGAGGATTGCGAAGTTCATGGCCGAGCATCGCCAGGAAATTGGTGACGCGTTTGCCCTCGTCTTCCAGCGTCGTGATCCTGCGCCGCTCGGTCAGGTCTCGCGTGACCTTCGCGAACCCGCTATGCCGCCCCGACGAATCGCGAAGCGCAGTGATGACCACGCTTGCCCAGAACCGGGTGCCGTCCTTGCGGATTCGCCATCCTTCGTCTTCCATGCGGCCGTCACGCAACGCCATCTTGAGTTCCTGCGCGGGCCAGCCCCTGGCGATCACCTCCGCCGGATAGAAGATCGAAAAATGCTTCCCGATGATTTCGGATGCCGCATAGCCCTTCAACAGCCGCGCCCCCTCGTTCCACGTCAGGATGCGTCCGTCCGGATCGAGCATGAAGATCGCGTAGTCCGTGACCGCATTGACGATCATTCGATAGGCGTCGTCGCTCACCACCGGCAGGTTTGAAGCGTTCTCCGGCGTGAGGTCGTGTTCGAGAGTCTGATTCATAGGACAAGCGGGACGACCCCAACGCTACCGAGTCTTGCGGGCGACCGCAGTCGGACGAAGACGACAGACAAGGCAGGATCATTCACGGCGGAGGTCCTCGCCGCCTGCCGCGGCGGAGGTGGCCGGGTTATCCCTGAGCCCCTGCCACTCATGAATGCAGGCGAGGAGGAGGTCGGGATCCGCCGGCTTGACGAAGTGATGGTCGAACCCGGCCTCCAGGGCGGCGCGCCGATCGTCGTGCTGGCCATAGCCGGTCAGCGCAATCAAGAGCAACCCTTCACCGACCGGCAGCGTTCGCAGACGCCGTGCGACTTCGTAGCCGTCGATCAGCGGCAACCCGATATCCACGATCGCCACGGCAGGCTGAAACTGGAGCGCCAGGACCAGGGCCTGCTCGCCGTCGGATGCCACTTGAATCTCGTGCCCGTCCAGTTGAAGGATGGCGGCAACGACTTCGGCCGCGTCGCGGTTGTCGTCCACGACAAGAATGCGCTCTGGACGCCTCCACGACGCCGGGTGCGCTGCAGATTCGACGGCACTGACTTCGACAACCGGCGCCGGCGCGGCCGGAATTCGCACGGTGAAGATGGAGCCCTTGTCGCGCCCCTCGCTGAAGACATCGATGTCGCCGCCGTGCATGAGGGCCAGCCGGCGCGCGAGCGTCAGCCCCACCCCGAGGCCGCCCTGCGAGCGGTCCAATCCACGTTTACCCTGCGCAAAAAGCTCGAAGATCCGCGGCAGCAACTCGGCATCGATGCCCATGCCCTGATCGCGCACCGACACGACAGCGACGTTCCTCTCGACCCCGCATTGGAGCGCGATGGATGTTTCGTCGGGGCTGTATTTCGAGGCGTTGTGCAGGAGGTTGGCGATGACCTGCGTCAACCGCGCGAAGTCGCCGTGCACCCACACCGCATCGGACGGAAGCTCGACGGTGACCTTCTGGCGATGGCTGTCGCACAGGCCATGGACCGTCTCCAGGCTCTGGGCAACGACCTGCCGGAGGTCGATGCGCTCACGCTTCAGCGCGAACTTGCCCTGGCTGATGCGGCTCACGTCGAGCAGTTCCTCGATCAGCCGCGTCAGCTGGCGCAGTTGACGGGTCGCAATGTCGAGCGCCCAGTTCACCTTCGGACTGGGGGCCGCAGTGCGCCGCACCACCTCGACTGCCATGTGAATGGGCGCGAGCGGATTGCGCAGCTCATGGGACATCATCGCGAGGAATTCGTCCTTGCGCTGATTGGAGGCCTGAAGAGCCTCCTGGGCAGCCATGCGCTCGACCGCCTCGTGTTGCAGTACGCGGAACAGGCGCGCGTTCTCGAAGGCGCTGGCCGCGCGTGCGGACGTTTCCTCCAGCAGCGCGGCAAGCACGGCGGGTTCCCAGGCGCCGTCGGAATCCGGCGCGAGAACCATCACCGCGCCAAGCACCCGGTCGCCGAAGCAGATGGGCATCGCGACCGCGAATCCTGGGGCGCGCCAAGGCAACTTCGAATCCAGCCCGAAGGCGCCAGGTCCGAGTTCGCGCACGGCGTGGTCACGAACGACCTTGCCCGTGCGCGATTCGAGCACTTCGCTCAGCAGTTCGCGCACCAGTGGATCCAGCACCGACTCTCGACCCCGTTCCACGTGCAGACGGTTGCCGGCAGTGGCTGCGACGACGACTTCCCGGGGGCCGAGATCCGGGTCGACCAGTTGCACCAAGCCCACGGTGCCGAGTTCCGCCGCCAGCAGTTCCGCGCATTGGCGCGCGGCAGCATCGACTTGTAACGAGCCGTTGAGCACGCGGCTCGCCTTGGCCAGGAAGGCGGACCGCCTGTCGTTCTCCTCCGCGACCCGGCGCGCGGCTTCGGCCGCGAGCACCGCGGCCCGGCTGTCCGCCTGCCGGCGGATCTGCCGGTTCATGAGATAGAGCGAGACGAAGACGCCGACCTTGCTTCGCAGCATCTCGGGGACCACGGGCGAGAGGATGTAGTCGACCGCGCCAAGCGAATAGCCGCGCAATGTCTGCAACTCGTCCGCGTACGAGGTCACGAAGATGATCGGCGTGTGCATCGAACGCGGATGCCTGCGGATCAGGGCCGCCGTCTCGAAGCCGTCGATGTCCGGCATGTTCACGTCGAGCAGGATGACGGCGAACTCGCGCTTCAGGACCTCCCGCAGGGCGGCGGCACCGGATTGCACCTGCACCAGCTCTTGCCCCAGGTCTTCGAGGACCGTGCGGAACACCAGCAGCTTCTCGGGGAGATCGTCGACGATGAGGATTGCGGCCCTCTCGTCGCCAGGCTCCGGGAAACGTTCGTCGAGCATCGCGGCCTCGCGCTTCGCTATTTGCACAGCCAGCCTCTCAACACGACCAGCAGATGCGCCGTGTCCACCGGCTTCGACAGATAGTCCCACGCACCTGCTTCGATGCACTTCTCTCGATCGCCCTTCATGGCCTTGGCCGTGACCGCGATGAGCGGCAGGTGTCTGGCGCACTGAAGCTTTCGCAGCTCGCGCATGGTCTGCATGCCGTCCATCTCGGGCATCATGATGTCCATCAGGACGGCATCGATCGCCGGGTCTTCCTGCACGAGCTGGATGGCATCCCGTCCATTCTCGGCCGACACGACGGCCATCCCCTGCTCTTCCAGCACCGTCGCCAGGGCGAAGATGTTGCGCATGTCATCGTCCACGATCAGGACCTTCTTGCCGGCCAGGATTTGCGACATGTCGTTCGCCACATCCACGGCCGCGCGTTCCTGATCGGTCATCGAGGCGATGCCCCGGTGCAGGAGGAAGGCCGTCGCGTCGATGAGGCGTTCGAGCGAATCCGCCGTGCGGAGGGTCGCGTCGTGATGGAAGTAGTCCCAAGGCGGCTTCGGCGCCGCCGGCGACGTGCGATACAGCAGGATCGGCAATTGGCGCGAGGACGCGCTGTTCTCCAGATATTCAGCCAGGTCGTCCGAACTGAAGTCCGGCAGGGCACCGTCGGTGACAAGGCAGTCGATGCGCCCTCGCGCGAGCTCCTGGCGCAAGGCTTCGCCGGTCTCCACGATCACCGGCTGCAAGTCGCTGCAGCGGATGGCTGCGATGTACTTTTCGCGCACGGGCGACGGCTGCAGGGCGACCACCAGGCGCTTGCTGGTCGTGAGCACGGACTCATGGAGCTGGCGCAGCGCGACCTCGACTTCGTCGATGGACTGCAGCGGCTTGGCGATGAACGCGATAGCGCCCGAATCAAGGGCGCGCTCGCGCGAATCGTCGGTCGAGACGACGCAGATCGGGATGTGCCGCGTGGCCAGGTCTGCCTTGAGCCTGTCGAGAATCCGCAGGCCCAGCATGTCGGGCAGATGGATATCGAGCGTGATGAGCGCGGGGCGGTAGTCGCGAATCAACACGAGCGAGCCTGCGCCGCTCGGACTCACCAGGCCCTTGAAGCCGCACTTTCGGCCGGCCTGCAGCAGCATCGTGGCAAAAGCCAGGTCGTTCTCGACGATGAGCAGCACCATCTCGCCGGGCAGGATGTTGTCGCGGTCGTCGTCGGCCACGTTCAGCGCGATGGAAGCCGGCTCATCGGCGGATTCCGTCGCGTCGCTTCGCGCAGCCGGGCGGACCAGCTGCAGCGCAGGTCGCCGCTCGATGGCGGGTGCCGGGCCGGGCTCGAGCAATGCACTGCGACCGGAGCGGAGGCTGCGCGACGGGCTGTAACTCTGCGGCAGGTAGAGCGTGAAGGTGCTGCCTTCGGTCGGTGCGCTGACCAGCCCGATCTCGCCGCCCAAGAGGCGCGAGAGCTCCCGGCTGATGGCAAGGCCCAGGCCGGTTCCGCCATACTTGCGCGAAGTCGAGCCGTCCGCCTGCTGGAAGGCCTCGAAGACGATCTGCTGCTTGTCCGCGGAAATACCGATGCCGGTGTCCGACACCGAGAACTTGATGACGCGAATGGCGCGATTGAGTTCTTCGTTGTCCGGCGACCATCCGGACGTCGCCGTCGCGACCGACAGCACGACCGACCCCTGGTGGGTGAACTTGAAGGCGTTCGACAGCAGGTTCTTGAGGATCTGCTGCACCCGCTTGACATCGGTGACGATGGTTTCGGGCAGCGTCTCCTCGGCGCGGATCTCGAAGCCGACGTGCTTGGCTTCCGCCACATGCCGGAAGCTCCGTTCGACGGAACGCTCGAGGTCATCCAGCCGCAGTTCGCTGACTTCCACCGCCACGGTGCCGGACTCGATCTTCGACAGATCGAGGATGTCGTTGATCAGCATCAGCAGGTCGTTGCCCGACAGATGGATGGTCTTCGCGAATTCGAGCTGCTTGGAAGTGAGGTTCTCGTCGACGTTCTTGCAAAGCTGGTCCGACAGGATCAACAGGCTGTTGAGCGGCGTGCGCAACTCGTGCGACATGTTCGCCAGGAATTCGGACTTGTACTTGGACGTCAACGCCAACTGCTCGGCCTTTTCCTCCAGGGCCTGGCGAGCTTGCTCGACCTCGCGGTTCTTGCGCTCGACCTCCTGGTTCTGGTGCACCAGCAGGCGCGCCTTCTCTTGAAGCTCCTCGTTGGTCTGCTGGAGTTCCTGCTGGCGGCTCTGAAGCTCTTCGGCCAGCGACTGAGACTGCTTGAGCAAGTCCTCGGTGCGCATGTTGGCGGAGATCGTGTTGATCACGATGCCGATCGATTCCGTGAGCTGGTCCAGGAAGGCCTGGTGCGCCGGATTGAAGCGCTCCAGCGAAGCCAGCTCCATGACGCCGCGAACCTCGCCTTCGAAGACGATCGGCAGCACGATGACGTCCATCGCCGCGCTTTCGCTCAGGCCCGTTGCGACACGGAACGCGCCGCTCGGCACATTGGTCAGCAAGATCTTGGATTTCTCGACCGCGCACTGGCCCACCAGGCCCTGGCCGAGCTCGATCTCCTTGCCGTGCGTGTTCAGCCCGCCCGACGCATAGCTGCCGAAGAGCTTGAGCTTGGCCGCATTGGAGGCTCCGGATAGCACGTAGAACTCCGCCTGCTGCGCGCCGACCACCGGCGCCAGTTCCGAGAGGATGAGCTGGCCGACCGTCAGCAGGTCCTTCTGCCCCTGCAGCATCCGGCTGAACTTCGCGAGATTGGTCTTGAGCCAGTCCTGCTCGGTGTTCTTCTGCGTGGTGTCCTTCAGGTTGCGGATCATCTCGTTGATCGTGTCCTTCAGCGCCGCCACCTCGCCTTGCGCCTTGACGGTGATCGAACGGGTCAGGTCGCCCTGGGTCACGGCGGTCGCCACCTCGGCGATCGCGCGCACCTGCGTCGTGAGATTGGCCGCAAGCTGATTGACGTTCTCCGTCAGCCCCTTCCAGGTGCCCGCCGCGCCGGGCACCTTGGCCTGTCCGCCCAGCTTGCCTTCCACGCCGACCTCGCGCGCGACCGAGGTCACCTGATCGGCGAAGGTCGCCAGCGTGTCGGTCATGCTGTTGATGGTCTCGGCGAGCGCGGCGATCTCGCCCTTGGCCTCCACGGTGAGCTTCTGCTTGAGGTCACCGGTGGCCACCGCGGTGACAACCTTGGCGATGCCGCGCACCTGGCCGGTGAGGTTGCCCGCCATGAAGTTCACGTTGTCCGTCAGGTCCTTCCAGGTGCCCGACACATCGCGCACCTGCGCCTGTCCGCCAAGCCGGCCTTCGGTGCCCACTTCGCGGGCGACGCGCGTCACCTCGGCGGCGAAAGAGGAGAGCTGGTCGACCATCGTGTTGATGGTCGCCTTGAGCTCCAGGATCTCGCCCTTGACGTCGACCGTGATCTTCTTCGACAGGTCACCGGCCGCGACGGCCTTCGTGACGTCGGCGATGTTGCGAACCTGCGAGGTCAGGTTCGAGGCCATCAGGTTCACCGAGTCGGTCAGGTCCTTCCACGTACCCGCCACGCCCTGCACATCGGCCTGCCCACCCAGGATGCCCTCCGTGCCGACTTCCAGCGCCACACGCGTCACTTCGGCCGCGAAGGACCGCAGTTGATCCACCATGGTGTTGACGGTGTTCTTGAGTTCGGAGATCTCGCCCTTCACGTCCACCGTGATCTTCTTCGAGAGATCGCCCGCGGCCACCGCCGTCGTGACTTCCGCGATGTTGCGCACCTGCGAGGTGAGGTTGCCCGCCATGAAGTTCACGGACTCGGTCAGGTCCTTCCAGGTCCCTGCCACGCCCTGCACGTCGGCCTGGCCGCCCAGGTTGCCTTCGGTGCCCACTTCCCGTGCGACCCGGGTCACTTCCGCCGCGAAGGATCGCAGTTGGTCCACCATCGTGTTGACCGTGTTCTTCAGTTCGAGGATCTCGCCCTTCACATCCACGGTGATCTTCTTGGACAGGTCGCCGGCCGCGACCGCCTTCGTCACGTCGGCGATGTTGCGGACCTGGCTCGTCAGGTTGCCGGCCATCGAATTGACCGAGTCGGTCAGGTCCTTCCACGTGCCCGAGACACCTTCCACGCGCGCCTGTCCGCCCAGGGAGCCTTCGGTGCCGACCTCCCGCGCGACGCGGGTCACTTCGGACGCGAAGGAGCGGAGCTGATCGACCATCGTGTTGATCGTGTTCTTCAGCGTCAGGAACTCGCCCTTGACGTCGACATCGATCTTCTTCGACAGATCGCCCTTCGCCACCGCGGTCGTCACGTCGGCGATGTTGCGCACCTGGTCGGTCAGGTTGCCGGCCATGGAGTTGACCGAGTCGGTGAGGTCCTTCCACGTGCCCGCCACGCCCTTCACCTTGGCCTGGCCGCCGAGCTTGCCTTCGGTACCCACCTCGCGCGCCACCCGCGTCACTTCGGCCGAGAAGTTGCCGAGTTGCTCGACCATCTTGTTGATGGTCTTGGCCGTGCGCAGGAATTCGCCTTCCAGTTCCCTGCCGTCGACTTCGAGCGCCATGCTCTTGGAGAGGTCGCCCTGCGCAACGGCGCCGATGACGCGCGCCACCTCGGTGGTCGGATGCACGAGGTCGTCGATCAGCGCGTTGACGCATTCGACCGACTGCCCCCAGAAGCCGCGACTCTCCGACAGGACCGCGCGCTGCTTGAGCTTGCCCTCCCTGCCGACGACCCTGCGCAGCCGGGTGAGTTCGGCCGCGAGGTTCGCGTTCTGCTCGACCACATCGTTGAAGACCTCGGCGACCTTTCCTGCGATGCCCGTCCAGTGCATCGGCAAGCGCACCTTCGCGTCTCCGATGCGAAGCCGTGCCAGGGCATCGAGCAGAAGCTCGAACTCCTCCTGGGGAGCCGCAATGGAAAGTGTGTCTGGAGCGTTCATTCGTATCCCCTCTCACTGCCGCACGGATCTCCCCGCCGCGCCCCGACCTGTTCGGATCGCGTCTGCCTTCGTGGGAAACCGCCAACTATTGCGTACGACGACCGCGCCTGTAACGTACGACAAGCGATGTGTGGGGTAGGACCCAACCTACACGTTGAGGCGGCGTCCATCCCTTGCGAGGAAAAACGATGAGCGCGGAGCGACGCCACTTAAGGCTCTTCTAAGGCTCTGCTTCGATATTGATGTAGTGCAAAGTCCGTCTCCTCGGCGACCCGCGAGACGGCAGTGCCCGGGGCAGCACACTGCATCCTGCTGCTCCCTTCCCGGAAGGAGAGTCGTCATGAGAACCCTCATACGCAATGCCGCACTGGCAGGCACCCTCGGTGTCGTGTTGTTGGGCGGCGCATTCGCGCAATCCGCCTCGGCCCTGCCACCCGTCCACAAGACGGGCTCGGCCGAATACCTCAGTGGTGGCATCGGGCTCGATGAATCCAGGGCGATCGAGCATGCCAGTACGCAATGGCCGCTGACCCTGGAGTTCGCCGCCAAGGACAGGAAGCACGACGACTTCCTGTCGGACGTCAAGGTCCGGATACGCGACACCCGGGGCCATGGGGCCCTGGAAGCCACCAGCGACGGGCCTTTCCTGCTGGCCAAGTTGCCGCCGGGCCCGTACATCGTCGACGCCACGGTCGGCGACAAGACGCTGCACGAGAACGTCACGATCAGGCCGCACCAGCCGGCGAAGGCCGTCTTCGTGTGGCCGGCGGACGCCTCATGACAACGATCAGCGAGTTCGTTCACGAGATCGATGCCGGCGAGGTGCCTGACGACCAACGGCGCCGGATGCTCCTGGCTGCGACGCGCATCGTGGGCGGCGCCGGGCTGATCGGTGCGGCCTATCCCTTCGTGGCTAGCCTCGAGCCCTCGGCGCGCGACCGGGCGCGTGGCGGACCGGTCACCGGCAATCTCGCCGGCCTTTCCCCTGGCGAGTTGCGCACGGTCGCATGGCGGGGCAAGCCCATCTGGATGTTGCGCCGCAGCGATGCGATGGTGCGCGCGTTGCAGGCAGCAAATCAGGATCTCGCGGATCCGCTCTCCAAACGTTCCCAGCAACCGGCGTCATGCACCAATGCGACGAGGTCCGAACGTCCCGAGTACTTCGTGGCCATCGGCATCTGCACCCATCTCGGCTGCACGCCGACCTTGCGACTGGACGACGATGCGCTGAACGCCGAGCTTCACGCGCCAGGCGGCTTCCTGTGCCCGTGCCACGGCTCGCGCTTCGACCTCGCCGGTCGCGTCGTGAAGAACGTGCCGGCGCCCATCAACCTCGAGATCCCGAACTACCTCTTCACTTCGCCGACCACGGTCCGGATCGGTTGAGATGCTCGGGCGCGTACGGGTAATCATCGAGATGCTTCGGGCCTCCGTCCGCTTGTCAAGCGGTCAGTGATGTGCAAGATTGTGTGCGATCGAAACAAAGGAGACATCATGAAAAGGTACTTCCTTGGTGGCCTCAGCAGTGTGGGCGCCGCTGTGATGATTGTCAGCGGCACATTGGCCACTTTCAGTGCGGCTCTCGCCGCCGATCCGATCAAGATCGGCGTGATCGCGGAAGCGCAGGCCGTGGCGGGCTCTTCGATTGGCCCTGCGGCCCAACTCGCGGCCGAGGAGATCAACGCCAAGGGCGGCGTCGACGGGCGCAAGATCGAGATCGTTGTCTACGACGACCATTCCTCCTCGGCCGAGGCAGTGCGGGCCTTCCAGCGCGCGGTGAGCGAAGACAAGGTCAATGCCGTCATCGCCAGCTATGTCTCCGAAGTGGTGCTGGCCCTCGAGCCGTGGGCCGGGCGACTCAAGACGCTGATGATCACGCCCGGCGCGGCCTCGGACGTGATCACGCAGAACATCGCGAAGGACTACGAGCACAACAAGTACACCTTCCACGGCTACCTGACGTCGAGCGCGCTCGCCGGCCTCGTCTGCGATGCCGCCAAGGACCTGCTGGTCGATCCGCACAAGATGAAGACCGCGGTCATCATGAGCGAGGACGCTGCGTGGACGACACCGCTGGACGCCGGGTATGAGACCTGCCTCCCCAAGGTAGGGCTGAAGGTGCTCGACCACGTCCGCTTCTCGCCCGACACGACCGACTTCACGCCCATCTTCAACAAGATCGAGGCCCAGAAGCCGGACGTCATCATCACCGGCATCTCGCACGTCGGCACCCAGCCGACGGTGCAATGGAAGAGCCAGCAGGTGCCGATCCCGATGCTCGGGATCTCATCGCAAGCCACCAATTCGACCTTCTGGGCGGACACCAACGGCGCGACGGACGGCGTGCTCTTCAACGCGGTTTCCGGACCCGGCGTGGCCGTCACGCCCAAGACGCTGCCCTTCGTCGCTGCCTATCAGAAGAAGTTCGGCAACTCGCCCGCCTATTCGGGCTACACCGCGTACGACGAGGTCTACATGATTGCCGATGCGGTCCGACGGGCGAAGTCGACCGAGAGCGACAAGCTGGTGACCGCCATGGAGGGCACCGACTACGTCGGCACCATCGGCCGCATCGCCTTCCTGCCCAAGGGTGATCCGCACGTGCACGGGCTGAAGACCGGCAACGGCTACATCACCGGCCTGATGCTGCAATGGCAGGACGGCAAGCAGCTCAACATGTGGCCGAAGAACCTGGCCACCGGCCAGATGAAATTTCCCGCATTCATCAAGCTGCCGTCGAGCTGATCGCGTGGGCCCGGCCGTCGTCTTGAGCCGCGCGCCCGCCATGCGCCGCGGACCGAAAGGTCCGACGGTGGCGAGCGCATGATCTTCTGGCAGATCCTGGTCGATGGCTTTGCCATCAGCGCGCTTTACGCCCTCGGCGCCACCGGCTTCACGCTGATCTTCGGCGTCTCCGGCGTTCTCAATCTTTCGCATGGCGCGATCATGGTGGCCGCCGCGGTCGGCGCCTGGGCCGCGGCCGGCATGCTGCATGTCGGCAACTATGCGGCGGCGCTGATCGGCATCGCGGTCGGCGTGGTGCTGGCGTTCGCGACCTACTTCATCACGGTGAGGCCCATCCAGCGTTCGAGCAAGATCGCCGAAGCCGAGAAGGAGATCTTCATTCTCACGGCGACGCTGCTGTGGGGCATCATCGTCCAGGAGACGGTCGCCTACCTGTTCACCGACAACGCAAAGACGGTGCTGCCGATCGTCGAGGGCACGATCCCCTTCCTCGGCGTGCGGACGCCGACCAACGAGTTCTTCACTGCCGCGGTCTGCTGGCTGGCCATCGGCCTGCTCTGGATGCTGGTCAACAAGACGCGACGCGGCAAGGCGGTGCTGGCCGCCTCGATGAATGCGCGCGGCGTCACGCTGCTGGGCATCGAGTTGTCGAGCATCTATCTCACGGTCTGGCTGGTGTACGGGCTGCTCGCGGGCATCGCCGGCATCCTGCTGGGCATGTTCCTCGGCGTGAGTGCCTACAGCGTCGGTCCGCTCACGGCCAGCGCCTTTTCGATCGTGGTGCTCGGCGGCCTGGGCAGCGTATCGGGCTCGCTGATCGCTGCGTACGTGGTCGGCTACCTCGAGACTGTGACTGCCTACCTGATCTCACCTGCCTACCGGACCATTCCGTCGCTGATCCTGCTGATCGTCGTCATGTACGTGCGGCCCCAGGGGCTGTTCGGTCGGAGGTAGCCATGCGCTCGACTTTCAAGTCCCGCCTGTTCTGGATCGCCGTCGCGGTTTTGGCGGTTGGCGCCGTGCTGCCGGGTTTCGCCTCCGGCTACGTGCTGGGGCTGCTCACCGTGGCCTTCTACACGGCAGTGTTCGCGATGTCCTGGGACCTGCTGTTCGGCTTCGCGGGCGAGGTCAACTTCGGCCCCACCTTCCTCATCGGCCTGGGCGCCTATACGGCGGGCATCCTCGATGCGCGGCTCTCGCCGGGCATTTCCATCTGGGTCTGCGTGCTGGCCGGCGCCGCGATGGCGGTCATCGGCGGCGTGGTGCTCGCGCTGCCTGCCCTCCGTTTGCGTGGACCGTATTTCGGGCTGACCACGCTGGTCGCGGTGCTGATGCTGCAGAACTTCGTGGTCGTCTTCGCCGGATTGACGGGCGGCGAGATCGGCCTCCCGGTGCCCGACGTGATGTCCATCAGCGCCACGACGAACTACTGGATCGCCTTTGGCTTCATGGCCGTCAGCGGTGCGATCCTCTTCGGCCTCTCGCGGTCACCGATCGGGCTCATCCTCCAGGCCAGCGGCCAGGACGCGGTGCAGGCCGGGGCGCTCGGCTTCAACGTGGCCAAGCACAAGCTGGCGGCCTTCATCGTCAGCGCCTTCTTCTCGGGCTTCGCGGGCGCGCTGATGGTCTTCTACATGGGCACCGTGTCGGTCGGCACTTTCGTCAACCTGTCGGTCGGCGTGCAGATCATCATCGCGGCGGTCCTCGGCGGCCGACGGACGGTGATCGGCGCGGCCATCGGCGCCATCTTCCTCATCGGCATGGGCGAGTTGCTGCGGCCTCTGGGCGAACTGGCGACGCTCATCGTCTCGGTGACGGCGTTGCTGGTGATCCTGTTCTTCCCGGACGGCTTCCTCGGCATGCTGCACGGAGGTGCGCGCCGTGAGTGAGTCGCCGATGCTGGAGGTGTCGCGCCTGACCAAGCGCTACGGCGGCCTGGTCGCGGTGAAGGACCTCAGCTTCGCGATCAGGCCGGGCGAGATCCTCGGCCTGATCGGGCCCAACGGCTCGGGCAAGTCGACGGCGATGAAGACCATCATGGGCGTCGAACAGCCGACCGCCGGCTCCATCAAGCTCGACGGCGTCGAGATCGGCGGCCTGGCCTCGCACAAGGTGGCGCGCCTGGGCGTGGGACTGGTGTTCCAGCATTCGCGCCCGCTGCAGCGACAGACGGTGCTGGAGAACATCAAGGTCGCGCTGCTGCCCGATCGGCTGACCCAGTTGTTCGCCGGCGCGGATGTCGACGCCAAGGCCCGGTCCATCGCCGATCGGGTTGGCCTCGCCGCCGTCATCGATCGCAAGCCGCCGACACTCCCTTTCGCCGACCTGCGGCGGCTCGAGTTGGCGAAGGCGATCGCGAGGCATCCCAAGCTGGTGCTGGTGGACGAGCCCTTCGCCGGTCTGACGACCCGGGAAGTCAGCGCCTTCTCCGACCTGATCCGCGAGTTTCGCGACGAGGGACGTGCAGTGCTGCTGGTCGACCACAACGTCAAGGGCGTGTCGGCGCTGGTCGATCGCGTGCTTGCGATGTACCTCGGCGAGTGGATTGCCGAAGGCGCCGCCGCTGACGTCATGAAGGACGAAACGGTGCGGCGGGTCTATCTGGGCGGTGCGCTGACCCGGGTGGCCCATCCGCCGGCCAGCGTCGACGACCGGGCTCCGATCCTGGAGGTCGAGAACGTCGGCGTGCTCTACGGCAAGGCGCTGGCCCTGCAGGACGTGTCGCTGCATGTGCGTGAAGGCGAATTCGTCTCGCTGGTGGGATTGAACGGCGCCGGAAAGACGACGCTCTTCAATGCGATCTCGGGGCTGGTGCCCTACTCCGGCACCGTCAAATGGGCCGGCGAGTCGCTGCGCGGATGCAGCGCTGCCACCATCGCGCGCGGAGGTGTCGTTCATTGCCCGGAGACCCGGGAACTGTTCGGCGACATGAGCGTGCGCGAAAACCTCGACCTCGGCGGCAACAGCCTCGACAAGACGGAGCGCCAGCAACGTCTTGATTGGCTGTTCGAGCTGTTCCCGATCCTGCGCGATCGCCAATCCCAGATGGCGCGAACCTTGAGCGGCGGCGAGCAGCAGATGCTGGCGATCGCCCGCGCGCTGATGATGAAACCGACGCTCCTGATCCTCGACGAGCCGACACTCGGCCTCGCGCCGGTGATCCTCGAGGTCTTGTCGAAGGCGCTGGAGCGGCTGCGCAGCACGACCAGCATCAGCGTGCTGCTCGGCGAACAGAACGTGACCTTCGCCCTTCCCCATGCCGACCGGGTGTACGTGCTGGACCACGCGCGGGTGGTCTGGGAAGGACCACCGGGTCGCTTCGAACAAGAAGCCGGCGCGACTTATCTGTAAGGGTGCATGCGCGGATCACCGGGCAAGATTTGCGGACGCATGGCCCGACCTGATTGACCTCGTGCTTCGATCATGGCCACTCCTTCAACGAAATTTGAAAGAGGCCATCATGCAAAGCGCTCCCTCCACGAACCCGTACTCGAAGGTCATCGCGAACTCCAAGCGCGTCCGCTGGGACATCGACGACGACGTCATCCGTCACCGGCGATTTGATCTCGGGAAGATGTTCCTGCCGGCCGGCTTGTCGCTGGTCGACGAACTGGATTTCCTGACGTCCGATGACCGGCGCCTGCTGAGCCAGGTGCAGGGTCGAAGCTACGCCTACATCTTCGGCCTGGTGGAGCGATTCATCGGCGCCAAGGTGCTCGAGATCAGCCGGCAGCACGCGCTCGGCGACCAGGTGGCACTGGAGGCACTGGTCCGCATGGCCGACGAGGAACTGAAGCACCAGGAGTTGTTCCGGCGCATGGAAATGATCATGGCGGCCGACATGCCCCCGGGATACATCGCAACGGCCGAACCCAACGCCGTCGCGACCGCGGTGTTGAGCAAGAGCAACTGGTCGGTGATGGCGCTGACCCTGGACATCGAGCTCTTCACGCTGACCCACTATCGCGCCAGCATCGCGCCGCGGGACGACCTCTGCGAGCTTTGGAAAGACGTCTTCCTGGCCCACTGGAAGGAGGAGTCGCAGCATGCCGTCCTGGATGAACTCGAGTTCTTGCGCGAGGACGCGCGCCTGACGGTCAGCGAACGCGACGCGGCCGTCGGCGAACTGATCGACCTGGTCGTAGCGGTCGACGGCATTCTCCAGGCGCAGGCGCGCGCCGATGCGACCTACTTCGCTTCCATCGCGGGCAAGCACTACGACGACACGGAACGCAGTGCCATCGGCGCGGGGATCCTGAAGGCCTATCGCTGGCAGTACATCGTGTCGGGCGTCATGGAGCCTCGCTTCCAGAAGGTCCTCTTCGGCGTTCTCGATGAGAGGCAGGCAGCCCGGGTGACGGATGCGCTCCAGCCGCTGCTCTACGCGGTGCCTCTCCAATAGCGCATTGCCGTGACTGGCCGGAGACCGAGATCATGGTGCCCGAGTTGATGCTGCTGGGCTTCGCCGCCTGGACCCTGCTGCTCCTGCTCACCACCGTGGGCGCCTACCGGTTGAGCCGCGTCTTCCGTGGTCGGGCGGGAATGAGCGAATTCCCGGCCGACCATGTCGAGGGACAGGACTGGTACGTGCGCTCGATGCGCGCACACGCGAACTGCGTCGAGAACCTGCCGGTGTTCGCAGTGCTGGTCTTCGCGTTGCGCGTTTTCGGCATCGCCGACGCGGCGGTGGACTTACTGTGCGTGGCCGTCCTGGCGGCACGAATCCCCCAGTCGCTGGTCCACGTCTGCTTCACCCAGACGGATCGCGTCGTTTCTGTGCGCTTCACGCTCTTCTTCGTTCAGTTCCTCAGCTTCTTCGGGCTGATTGCGTTGATTGCTTTCCATCGTTGAAATCATGCGGACTCTTGAGGCTGTTCTCGCGACGCCACGATGCCGGGGGCATGCCGAACTCGCGCCTGAAGGCGCGGCTGAAAGCCGTATCGGTTTCATAGCCGACTTCGAGCGCGATATGCATCATGCTCAAGGCGCTGCGCCGCAGGAGGTTCGACGCGAGCGCCATGCGCCACTTGCCGAGATATTGAATGGGAGGCTGCCCGACATAGTGGGTGAATTTTTCGGCGAGAACCGAGCGCGATGTCCCGACCTCGCGCGCAAGGCTTTCGAGCGTCCACGGATGCGCCGGCTGCTCGTGCATGAGGGCAAGGCATTTGCCGACGGCGCGGTCGCGCAAGCCCGCGAGCCAACCCGTCTGGCCCTCGGACATCTCGGCGATGTACCGGCGCAATGTTTCGACCACCAGCACCTCGGACAATTTGGCCAGCACGCCTTCGCCGCCGGGTTGGGTGGAAGCGGCCTCCGCCACCGCGTAGACGAAGGAACGCTCCACCCAGTCAGTCTTCTCGTCCCTCCTGAGCCTGACCGTCAGCACCCTGGGCAGCGTCGCCAGGACCGGCCGGCACAGGATGGGATCGCATGACAGATAGCCGCAAATGATGCGGGTCGCCTCGCCGCCACCGCCCAGCTGCAGTTCGTCGGGCCTCTCGCGCAACAACCCCCGCACATCGAGCAGCGGCCCCGACACGTCGATCCCGGACGAGGCCATCGTGTGGGCATCGCCATGCGGAAACAGGATGATGTCGCCAGCCTGTAGTTGAAGCGCCGGCATGCCGTCGAGCTTCACGGTGCACGAACCGTCGACGAAGAAATGGTAGAAGAGCAGACGCTCGGATCCCGCGTTGACCTGCCTGGCGACTGCCTCCGCTTCCGGCGAGGCAAAGCACCATGGCGCGGTGAATCTGGCGTTGAAGAAGATCGCGCTGTTGAACTGCAAGACCTTCAAGACCTCGGACAAGGCATCCATGTCGACTTCGCCTCCGCAGCAGCGTCGCCATTTGATCACCTTTCACCGCGCTACGATTTCCTCCCTTTTCAGCGATACATGTTCACCCTCACCCGCCTCACGATCCAGCGCGCCCGGAAAGAGCGCTTGCCCCAGGTCGCCGGGAGCCTGACCTTCACGACCTTGCTCTCCATCGTTCCCTTGCTCGCAGCGAGCTTTGCGCTGTTCACGCGATTCCCGATCTTCAAGCGGTTCAAGGACGCGCTTCAGGAATTCCTGCTGAGCCGACTGCTGCCGTCGGACATCGCACGCACGGTCTTGAAGTACCTGAACCAGTTCGCCGCGAACGCCAGCGGTCTGACCTGGATCGGCTCTCTCTGCTTGCTGGGAACGGCCGTCGCGATGCTGCTGACCGTGGAAAACGCACTGAACCAGATGTGGGAGGTCCGGAAGAGCCGGCCGTTCTTCAGGAGGGTGGGCCTGTACCTGTTGATGCTGGCGGTCGGGCCACCCGTTCTGGGCCTGAGTCTGTGGGCGACATCGTATTTGCTGGGCACGTCCATGGGGATGATCGGCGCGCTGCCACGATCGCTCGCGTTCGTGCTCGACCTCGGGCCGATCCTGCTCGGCGTCACTGCACTGACGTGCATGTTCTACCTCGTCCCGAACACCAAGGTGCGGCTGCGCGATGCGGTCGCAGGCGGCCTGATCGCCAGCATCGCCTTCGAGCTCGGCAAGCGCGGCTTCACCGCCTACCTCGTCAAGGTGCCGACGTACAAGGCGCTGTACGGCACGTTCGCCGCGCTTCCCTTGTTCTTGCTGTGGGTGTACTTCTCGTGGCTGGTCACGCTGGTCGCGGCCATGACGGCGGCCAACCTGGCTCTCAGCCGGCGACGGGCGGGCAAGCCCGGCCGCGCCTAGCCACGCCTGCCTCAGTACACGCCGAGCGCCAGCCCCGTCGCCAGTGCGGCGCCCAACTCGCGGCATTGCGCGAGGTCTTCGGCGCCGATCGTCTTGGGCTGCGCGATGGCCTCGGGCGTCTGCGCGTGGGTGCACACGATCAATGCCGGCGCGACGCAGCGCAGCCGCCAGCCAGTGGCAATGCGGTCGATCTGCCGCACGGCGTTCTGGCCGTCGCTGCCGGCGCACACCAGCGCTGCGTAGGGCCGGCCGTTCACGCGATCGAGCGCGGCGTAGTAGCAACGGTCGAAGAAGTCCTTCATCAGCCCGGCCATCGCGGCGAGGTTTTCAGGGGTGGCAAAGATGTAGCCGTCGGCGCCCAGCACGTCGTCGGGCTGGGCCTCGGGCGCACGCAGCAGGCGAACATGGACGCCGGGTTCCTCGCGCGCGCCTTCGGCGGCAGCCTGCGCCATCTGCGCAGTGCCGCCGGTCATGGTGTGATAGACCACGAGGAGCGTCTTGGGGGTCATGCCGCCCAGCATAGCGGCCCGGCCCGATGAAGGGCGAACTCAGTCGTCCTTGTCCTTGTCCTTGCCCCTGGAGCGTTCGTTGAGGAAATCGAATGCGGCCCGCCAGGTCTGCGGCGAGTTCAGGATGCCGAGGTGGCTGGTGTGCAGGATGGGATCGTAGGCGCCCTGCCCCGTGAACGTGATCTCGCGCACGCCGCGCAGGCTGGCGCTTCGCGAGAAGTCCGTCGGCTTGCCAAACGAATCCACGGCGGGCACCGGCGCGACCGAGCCGTCCTGCACCGGGAAGTAGACGAAGCTGCTATCGCCGTTGCGGATCACCAGCATGCGCGTGGGTCCGTCGTTCTCGTCGCGCCCGCTGCGGCCGTTGAGCAGTTGCAGGAAGGGCGTGTCGGGCGAGCCCAGTTCCTGGCACAGGTCGCTCGCAGGCGTGAAGCCGCCCGCCGCCGCGGCCTGCCAGTAGTTGGCGGGGTCGGGCGAGCAGTTGATGATCCCGTGGTTGGGCCCGTCGATGGCCACGAAGCGGCGCACCGTGTGTTTCACCTCGTCCTGCCGCATCCATTCGCGCGCGAGCGTCACGCCCAGGCTGTGGCCGACGATGTCCACCTGCTTGGCGCCCGTGAAGTCCAACACCGCGCGCACGAAGCGGCGCAGGTCCGGCACGTTGGCCGCATCGGTGTGCGCGATGCTCGAACGGCGTGTCTGGTCGGCGGCCAGGTCGCACTGGTCGCCCTGGTAGCCCACGCCCCAGAGTTCGCTGGGGGCATAGCCGTTGTCGGAAAAGTATTGCGCCATCGCCTGGACGCGCCCGTAGGGATTGCAGGCGGTGGGAAACGGCGTGTCGTTGTTGCCGTGAATGAAGATCACCGGTGTTCGCGTCACCGTTCCGGCGGCGCCGAAGCCGATGAGCGGCTTGGCGAGCGAGGTGTCTTCGATCGAAGGGAACCCCGGTGGCAGCGTGTTGCCCACGAGGCCCGCCGCCTGTGTGGCGGCCGCGGTCACGAGGGTGGCGAGAGCGGCGGCATGGCGAATCCACGGTTTCATCAGCGGGCTCCTTCCTCAGCGACGGCGATGATGCCGGCAAAAGCCGGCGCCGGCAAGGATCGACCCAGGCTTGCCGCTTGCAGACCGCTACTTGCGCAGGTACGCTCCCTGCACACTACCGCAACCATGGACGCGATTCCCAGGATCAATGACGGCGAGCTCGACCTGCAGCATCTGCAGATCTTCGACATCCTGCTCGTGGAGCGCAATCTGACCCGTTGCGCGCGCGTGCTCAACATGACGCAGCCGGCGCTCAGCAAGACACTGGCACGCCTTCGTCTCTACTTCGGCGATCCTCTCTTCGTGCGCGTCGGACTCAAGATGGAGCCGACACCCAAGGCGCTCGAACTGGCACAGCCCGTACGCGCCATTCTCGACAGCGTGCGGGCGCTCCGGTCGGACCACGCGCCCTTCGACCCGCTCGTTTCCGAGCGGCGATTCAGCTTCTTCATGATCGATGCCGCGGTGGTCCAGCTGTTGCCGCCGCTGCTCGCGATCCTTCGCGTCGAGGCGCCCAAGGTGCACGTGCAGGCCGTTCCCTGCGACATCCATCACCTCGACCAATGGCTCGAATCAGGCCTCGTCGACCTGGCCATCGGCTCCTTCGCTTCGCTCACGCAAGGCATCCGGCGCCATCCCCTGTGGACGGAAGGCTATGTGTCCCTTTTCCGCAAGGAGCATCCGCGCCTCGATGCAGAGAGCCTGATGGCGCGCTCCGATGAAGCACGCGCCGCCACGGCGCTCGAGCGCTTCGTTGCCGAACAGCACGCGCTCGTCTCAGTGATCGGGACTGGCCACGAGTACGCGAATGCCGAGCGCCTGCTCGAATCGACGCTGCCTCGCGACCACATCGTGTGCCGCGTGCCGACCTTCGCGGCGGCTGCGCACATCGCCAGGAACTCGGACATTGTGGCGACCGTGCCGCGCACGCTCGGCGTCGCCCTGGCCCATGACCTGGACCTGGTCGCGGTCGAGCCGCCACTGCGGTTGCCGAGCATGGAGATCGCGCTGTACTGGCACGACCGCTTCCACCGCGACCCAGGCAGCCAATGGCTGCGTGGGGTCTTCCGCCGCCTGTTCCTGCGTGACGCCGCTCAGGCCGCCTGAGCTTCTTCGGCCTGCGGGACGGGAGCCGCTGCGGTCGGCCGAGGTTCGGGATTCAGGATCAGGTCGAAGTCCAGCAGGTAGCTGCCATCGCCCTGCTTCACCCACTCGCCCACCAGCGATTCGCGCACGCCGAAGACCGCGTCCGAATCGAGATAAGGATCGCCCTTGCGGAACACGTGGGTCACAAGCGTCTGGAAGCCCGGGGCTTTCACCATGAAGTGCAGGTGGGCGGGCCGCCATGGATGGCGGCGCGTGGCGCGCAGCATCTCGCCGACTGTGCCGTCGTCGGGAATGGGATAGGCCACGGCGGCGATGGTGCGGAAGCTGAAGTGGCCCTGCGCGTCCGAATGAAGCACACCGCGCGCCTGGGCATGATCCAGCTCCGCATGCTGCACGTCGTAGTGGCCTTCGCTGTCGGCCTGCCAGACGTCGAGCGTCGCACCGGCGATCGGGCTGCCGTCGAGCGACCGCACCGTGCCGCGAACGAGGCAAGGCTCGCCGCTCGCCCCGTTGCCGACATCGTCGCCATTCTCATAGTGCGGCGCACCCTCCACATGGAAGGGCCCGAACACCGTGGCCTCAGTGCAGCCGGCGGGCTTGTCGTGGTTCATCATGATGGTGAGCATCGACAGGCCCAGCGTGTCGCTCAGCAGGATGAACTCCTGCCGCTTGTCGTCGCACTTCTGGCCCGTCGCCGTGAGGAACCGGATGCCTTGCATCCACTCCGCCTCGGTGAGTTCGACCTCGCGGGCGAAATCGTGCAAGTGCCGCACGAGGCTCGTCAGGACGCGCTTCAGGCGCGGGCTCGGCGTATCCGCGAATCGTTCGATCACCGCCTCGGTGATGGTGTGCTGGTTCAATGTGCGCATGGTGGGGTCTCCTTGGGATGAAATGAGTCGGACATCAGAAGGGGCACAGCGCCATGGCCCAGAAGCGTGTGCCCTGCGGACGGTTGCGCGCGCCGAACTCGGACTGGATCCGAAGCGTCAGCGAGAAGTTGGGGCTGAAGCGAAAGCTGGCGAAAGGCCCGAGCGCGTTGACACGGCCCTTGTTGCCTTTCACCACGACGCCGTTCACTTCGTCGTCGGTGGTCTGGCGATAGATGTAGCCGTTGAGGCCGACCAGCAGTTGCAGCGTTGCACGGTAGCCGGCACTGAACTCGATCGAGGCTTCGTTGCCGGAGTGATAGCCGGTCGCCTTGTTGCGATCGTTGAAGCCCCAGCGGAACTTCGCGCTGACGTCGCTGAGTGGGGTCGGAAACCAGGTGAACGCATAGACCGGCGCGACCTGGTCGTAGTTGCGCCCGGTGTTGACGTAGGCATGCACGTCGTAGCTGCCCGTGCGCAGGTTGGTCTCCACGCCCAGCGTCTGGTGGAAAGTCGTGCCGTGCCAGCCGAGGATGATCGGAGAGAACGACAAGTCCGAGAGCCCGGTCTTGGACCCCCCATGATCCAGCGGCGGAAACGGCGCAGGCCGGGCAATGCCGAGATTGAGATCGACCGCGCTGATCGGCTGCACGATCCGCGTCTCGACGTTGGCGCCGAGGAGAACGACGCCCGGCCACACATAGGACAGCCGGGGCGCCACCACGTCGGACTGCAGCTGGAAGTCGGCGAAGCGGGGATTGTCATTGCCGGCGTTGTCCTTGAACTGTGTCGCCGTGTAGTGCTGATAGAACAGCAGCCAGTGGGCACCTTCGGGCAGCATGTACCCGGCGAAGGTGTTGTCGACGCCGATCGGATAGGAGTTGCCGCCGCCTTCGGTGGCTGAAGCCGGACCCGCCGGAGCCCAGCAGGCGACGAGCGTGAGCAGCGCGCCCAGGTGCGAGCCACGCGGGTTCATGGCGCAGGCCGTTCGCCGTCGAAGGCGTTCTGGAGCAGTTGACGGATGGCCCGCGCTTCCAGCGGCCGTGGATTGGGATAGCGGTTCTCCATCGCGAGCGAGCTAACCCGGTCGAGGTCGCTGGCGTGAAGGCCGAGGTCCTTCAACGCCATGCCCGCGCCGGCGCCCTTGGCGAGATCGAATACGCCTTGCGCCGCATTCATGCATCCGAGCGCCCGAGCGATGCGCTCCATGGCCTCCGGCGCCGCGGCGGCGTTGTAGGCGAGCGCGTGGGGCAGCACGATCGTGTGCACCTGGGCGTGCGGCAGGTCGAAGCTGCCGCCGAGCGTGTGGCACAGCTTGTGGTGCAGGCCCACGCCGGCGCTCCCCAGGGCGGTGCCGCAGAGCCAGGCGCCATACAACGCATCCGTGCGCGCGGCCGAGATCCTTGCAGCATCCCCGCTCGCGAAGCCGGGCAGCGCACGCCCAAAGGCGGCAATGCCCTCCTGCGACATCAACGCGACGACCGGATTGATGTCGGCGGCATAAAGACTCTCCGCCGCATGCGCCAGCGCATTCATGCCGCTGGTAACGCTGATCTCCAACGGCAGCGAGTGCGTGAGCTCGATGTCGTAGATCACGGTGCGCGGACGCACGCGTGCATCGTTGCCGGTCTTCTTGAGGCCAGCCTCGGTGATGCCGTAAATGGCCGTCATCTCGGAACCGGCGTAGGTGGTCGGTATCGCCAGGATCGGCAGACCCGATTCCAGGGCGATCGCCTTGCCGAGCCCGATGGTGGATCCGCCGCCGACGGCCACCGCGCAATCGGCACCGAGCCGTCTGGCAAGCGCGCGCGCTTCGCGGGCTGTCTCGATCGGCACGTGCATCTCGGCGCGATCGAAGATGCCGACGCAGGCGTTCCCCAGGATCGATGCGACGCGCTTGGCTTCGGAGCGCTGGCCGGGCGTGCTGAGGACGATGGCGCGGGTCGCGCCGAGCGTGTCGATCTCGGCAACCAGACGATCGAGCGTGCCGGCGCCGAACACGACGCGCTGGGCGTGCGTGGAATGGGTGAAGGCCTTCATGCAGGCACGCCTTCCTGCCCGATGGGCGCATGTCCATGGCCTGCGCGGTCGACGAAGCGGATGCGCAGTTCGTCGCCGGGCGAAGCGTCCATCTCGTCTTCCGCCAGAAGGCGCACGATCCGTCGGCTCGACCGCCTGTCGTCACGCACCTGGAGCAAGGCAGGAATCCACGGAGCCACGGAGCCGCTTCGCCGGACCGCGCCCACATAGTCGGCCGCGGCAGGCGCGCACATCGCGCTCGCCAAGGCGGCGTCGATGCGCCGGCGCGAGGCGTGTGAGGCGCGGGTGATGGTGCCGGTCATCTCGTGCGGCCGCTGCAACACCGAGGACGCACCGGCCAGGTCGCCGATCTGGATCAGACGCCGCGCTTCGGTGGAGGAGCAGCGCACGGCCTCCTGCGTTCCGGGCACCGCGTCGAGCGACACGGGCGCCACGCTGAAACCCAGCGCCAGTCCCAGGGCCGAGAGATAGGCGACGGTCCCGACGCGCCCCCGTCCGCAGGCGAAGTTATCGCCGACGATCAGTTCGCGCATCCCGAGTTGCGTCAGCAGCGTGTCACGCACGAACGCCTCCGCATCCTGCTGGCTTCGCTGCTCGTCGAAGCGCAGCACCAGGCAGTGGTCGACCGCTCCGGTGGCGGCCAGCAACTGCATGCGATCGTCCACGCTCGACAACAAACTTGGGCAGGCATCCGGCCGGACGACTGCGCGGGGATGCGGGTCAAAGGTCACCACCGCGGTCGGCAGCCCGAGCTGCTCCCCACGTGCGCGCAGTTGCCGGAGCACCTTCGCGTGGCCGCGGTGGACGCCGTCGAACATGCCGATCGAGACGACCGCGCCCTTCAGCGCGAACCCGATGGAGTCAGTGATGACCTTCATGGCGCCACCTCAGATCGCGAGGGTGCTGCTGAGCGAGAGCTTTTCCTGATGCCGCGCGGCGTCCATCGCCTTCGCGTAGTCGGCGGTGGCCTTGTAGTCGGTGTTGTCGTCGATCTCGGATTCGATGCCGCAGACCTGGCGCGCCAGCTTGCCGTAGGTGCCGGATCCAGAGAACTCCGCGCGCTGCATTGTCAGCATGCGAATGCTCTGCAGCGGCGTGCCGTTGAAATTCTCGAACACGAAGAGACGGTTTCCCCAGTCGGTCAGGAACAGGTCGCGAATCACGCGTCCGATGCGAAGGCGGTCCTTCGGCCGGCCGACCGGTCCGGAGTTCATCTTCTCGAACAGCGTGTTGAGCTTCGAGTCCTCCCACTGGTCCTCGGTGGCGAAGAGCAATGCGCTGCGGCCCGACAGGTCGACCAGTTCGTAGATCATCTGCGAGAAGTTCTCGAGATAGAGCGCCCGGCCGAAGTCGTAGATGAGGATGTTCGGCTTGTAGAGCCCGCCCGGCGTATGGAAGCCGAGTTCCTCGCTCGCCACCACGTGCGCCAGCATCGCCTGGTGAAAGCCGATCAGCTTGGCCACGCGCGTCTGCACCGCCGGGATCTTGCTGGTGCCGATGTGTTCGGTGATGAGCACGGCCAGGCCGGCCATCAGTTCGGCGCGGACCATCTGGCGAACCAGCGCGTGATAGTGCAGCCAGTCGAAGACGCGCTGCGGATAGAGCTTGGCATGCTCGGGATTGCCCAGATGGAACACATGCGACCAGGGGATGAAGACGTGGTCGAACACGGTCATGCCGTCGAGTTCGTCGCCCTTGGAGGCCAGCGGATGCTCGACTGCGTCCTCCTTCACCAGGCTCTCGCGGCACACCACGCTGAGGCCCTTGGTGGCCACCGGCACGGCGGCGAAGATGATCTGATCCCCCGGAATTCCCGGACGGAAGAACACGCCGATATGCACCCAGTCGGCAAAGGCGGTGCCCGTCGACACGGCCTTGACGCCGTCGACCACGATGCCCAGCTCGTTGCGCTCGATCACGCGCAGACCCGGCGACCTGGCCTGCGCCTCGGGCGTGGAGCGGTCCATCTGCGGATCGACGAAATTGGGTGCGCAGTTGTGGTCGCGCTGGCGCACGAACTCGGCGAAGTCGGCGATGTTCTGCGCCAGCGGCTGGCCCTCGGTGCCGATCGACTGCGTCTGCCAGGGCATCGGATCGTCGGTGTAGGTGGTCAGCACGTAGTTGTTGACGTCCGGCGTGCGCGGGAACGACGCGCCCATCATTTCGCGCATCACGGTCTCGTGGTAGCGGCGCTTCTTCTTCAGCTCTTCCCGGGTGCGGTGGCCGAACCACATCATCGAGCGGCGCTCGCCGGCCTCGTCGACATAGGTCATCACATCCTGCAGGTCCGGGCGGTGGTGCAGGTCGTAGAAGTCGGCATGGCGCTCGGCATAGTCGCGGGTCTTCGGATGCGTGGCGACGTTGTCGATCTTCTCGTTGCCGACCCAGACGACACGGCCGTCATTGAGGGACTCGAGGTATTGCTTTCCGGTTCTCAGCATGGCTGTTCCTTGGTGGTGGTGACGAAAGAAACCTTGGCTCAGGCGTGAGCGGTCGGCTGGGTGGTTGCATAGGACCGCTTGCAGTACACGAGCGGATCGCGGTGCTCCTCGGGGTGTGCTGCAGTGGCCAGCACACGGGCGATGAAGATGCTGTGGGTGCCGACCTCGGTCGCGCTGATCACGCGGCAGTCGAGCGCGACGAGTGCGTCCTCGCTGTAGGGCGCGCCGGTGGAAAGGGTGCTCCAGCCGCCTTTCTCGAAGCGCTCGGTCATCGGTACCGCGCCGACGCCGGCAAACAGGTCGGACGTGCCGCGCTGGTGCGCGCTGAGCCAGTTGACGCAGAGCACGTCGTTGGTCTTGATGACACCGTTGACGTAGCTGCGCCGATTCATGCAGACCAGCAGCGTGGGTGGATCGGCACAGACGGAAGCGACGGCCGAGCAAGTCACGCCGGCGATGCCGGCAGGTCCGGCCGTCGTCACGACGGTCACGGCCGTCACCGCACGCGCCAGGGCTTCGCGGAATTCAACGTCCGAGACACCTCCATCGGCGAATGATTCGACTGCATCGTTCAATACATGGTGGGTCATGTCTGCGCTCCTCAGGCCGTTGATACAGAGGCCGGATCGGTCTCTGCGGGTGAGGAAAATAGTAGGTGGGGCTGACGCCCGGCACCATCCGTCGCAGCGGAATAGACACTATTCCCCGATCGGGGGTCGGGCGGTCCAGACCACGCATGGATGGGGCCTTCACCGCGGTCAATGCCTCGCGGCAAACGGAACCATCGATCGTGTGGAAGCCCATCGCCATTGCCTGGTGTTGCGCGCCGGCCGTCCCATGGTCCGCAGACTCCAGCAAGTGATGGACCGAAATCCCAGTTGACTACTGCGAACGCCGCCGGGCACTTGCCTCGGCCGCTGCCGCTGCGGCCTGCAGAGCCGCGAGGTCGATCGGCGCCAGGTCCACTTGCACCTTGCTGATCCGGCCCGGATAGCGGCCGGTGGCTGTGTAGTCGTCGCTGACGGGGACGCCTGTGTCCTGGCCAACATCGAAGCTCTCGCCACTTGTCCCGGCCGACGAGAGGATGGTCCGGTCGATGCGCCCTTGCGCGATCTGCCGGCCATCGACGCTGATCTTCATGGTGCCGCCCTTGCCGAGGCCGGACGGCGGGTCCATCGTGAAATCGAAGCGAACGCTGGCCCGTCCCGGCGCGAGCGGCTCGGCAGCCGCGACCTTCCACTGCTGGCCCGGCTGTGTCGACAGCGCCTCATAGGCGACCGGCCGGCCGTCCTTGAGGTAGAAGCTCCAGCCACCGAACCAGCTGCCGCGCGCCAGCAGCACGCCGGTGGTGCCCGCGGCCGGCACGTCGATGTCGGCCGTGACGCTGAATGACCGGGCTGTGAAGCTCGGCGCGCGGGCGTCCGCAATGCTGAGCCCGCCGCCCCAATAGCTGAACGACAGTTGCTGCGGGGCATGCGTCACGATGTTCTGCATGGCGCGCGCGAAGCCCAGTTCATCCTGCACCGGCAGCACGTTGTTGCGCCGCGCTTCCTCGAGCCACAGCGCCTTCATCTTCTCCACCTTGGCCGGGTAACGGGCCGCCACGTCCTGCGACTGGCTGTAGTCGTGCTTCAGGTCGTAGAGTTCCCATTCGTAGTTCGCGAAGCTGGCGCCCTCGGGCGCCTTCTGCTGCCACGGCAAGCGCCGCACCTTGGTGCTGGCCAGCCAGCCTTCGTGGTAGATGCCGAGGTTGCCCGTCATCTCGAAGTATTGCGTGGCGTGTCGCTCCGGCGCGTCGGGATGGTCGAAGGTGTAGGCCAGGCTCACGCCGTCGATTCGCTGCTGCTTGACGCCGTCGACCTGGGTCGGCGCGGGCACGCCGACGCTCTCCAGGATCGTCGGATAGATGTCCGTCACGTGCGTGAACTGGCTGCGGACCTCGCCCGCCGACTTGATCCGCCCGGGCCACGAGATCACCATGCCTGTGCGCGTGCCGCCGAGGTGCGAGGCGACCTGCTTCATCCATTGGAATGGCGTGTCGAGGGCCCAGGCCCAGCCCGCGGGATAGAGCGCGGAGGTCCGCTCGCTGCCCATCACTTGTATCTGGCTCTGCACCCACGCGGGGCTCTCCCGCACCCGGTTGGCGAGCAGACCGAGGTCGTTGAGCGTGCCGCTGGGCGAGCCTTCGCCGCTGGCGCCGTTGTCGCCGGCCATGAAGATCACCAGCGTGTTGTCGCGCACGCCCATGCGATCGAGTTCGTCGAGGATGCGGCCGATTTGGTCGTCCTGGTAGGCGACCATGCCGGCGAACACCTCCATGTAGCGCGCATCGATGCGCTTCTGGTCTTCGCTCAGCGAGTCCCAGGCCGGCAGTTCGGCCGGACGCGGCGTCAGTACGGCGTCCGGCGGGATCACGCCCGCCGCCTTCTGGCGCGCAAAGCTCTCCTCGCGCAAGTGGTCCCAGCCCATGTCGAAGCGGCCCTTGAACCGGTCGATCCACTCGTGCGGTGCCTGGTGCGGCGCGTGGCCGGTGCCGGTCGCGTAGTAAAGGAAGAAGGGCTTGTCGGCTGCCGCGGCCTTCTGCTGGTGGATCCAGTGGATCGCATCGTCGGCCAGCTCATGGTCGAGCGTCGTCTTGCCGTTGAACTTGTCCTCGGGCACCCGGACCGTGTTGCGATACAGGACCGGATGCCACTGGTCGGTCTCGCCGCCGATGAAGCCATAGAAGTATTCGAAGCCGAGGCCAGTCGGCCAGGCGTCGAAGGGACCGGCGTCCGACGCCTGCCACGCCGGCACGTTGTGATGCTTCCCGAATTGGGCGGTGTTGTAGCCGTTGTCCTTGAGCACCTCGGCGATGGTGGCCGCGCTGCGCGGAAAGGCGGCCCAGTAGCCGGGATAGCCGGTGGCGACCTCCATCACTGCGCCGTTGCCGACGGCCTGGTGGTTGCGGCCGGTCAGCATCGAGGCGCGCGTCGGCGCGCACATGGCGGTCGTGTGGAACTCGTTGTATTTCAGGCCGCTGGCGGCAAGGCGTTCCAGTGCGGGCGTCGGGATCGGGCCCCCAAAGGCCGAGGTGGCGCCGAAGCCGATGTCGTCGGTCAGCACGACCAGCACGTTGGGCGCGTTCGCCGGTGCCGTCGGCTGGGACGGCCAGGCCGGCCTGGAGCTTTCAGGCGTCAACCCGATGCGACCCTGGAACGGCTGCGGCGCGATCGGCAGCGTCTGGCGAACGTCTGGAGCGCCAGCGATCGCCACGGCCAACTGACACACGGCGACGCCGACGGCCAGCAGGCGAAACGGAAGAAGGCGTCGGCGGTTCGTGTGTGTCATTGGCAGAAGGCCCTTGTCTCGATGGGGAAGGCAGTCTATGAACGAACGACACACCCGTGGATCACGCAAATCATCCAGCTGATAAGCTTTCGTGATCACTCAACTTTCCGGTCGCGGCCGGCGCCCGGGGTTCGAAGATGACGATGCGACTGGACGATCTCGACTACTTTCTCGCAGTGGCCACTCACGGCAAGGTCCGTCGCGCCGCGGCTGCGTTGGGCGTCTCTCAGCCAGCCGTCACGCAGGGCTTGCAGCGCCTTGAAAAGGAGCTGGGATTTCCGCTTTTTGTGCGCAGCGCCAGGGGCATGGAGCTGACGCAGGTGGCGGAACAGTTCCGCAAGCGCACCGGATCGCTGCGCGCAAGTCTCGGCGAGGCCATCAAGGAAGCGGTGGACCTGCACCTCGGTCAAATGGGCGTGCTGCGCGTCGGCGTGTCACCGCTCTACGTACAGAGCCTCTTCGTGCCGGCGGCCCTCGAACTCAGGAGCCAACGGCCTGCAGCCCGGCTGAGCGTGATGCTCAACCTCAACGACGCGCTCGTCGCGGCCCTGCGCGTCGGCGACATCGATCTTGCGATCAACGCCCTGCCCGGCGTCATGCCCGACGACCTCCGATCGCTCCCGCTCATCGACGACGACCTGTGTCTCGTCGTTCGAGAGAATCACCCGCTTCTGCGCAAGCGTCGCCTGCGGCTGCAGGACCTTGCGGAGGCGGAATGGCTGCTGCCCGGACCTGGGGTCGCGGCGCGTCGCAGTCTCGAGGGCCGTTTTGCGGAAGCCGGCCTGCCGCCGCCGCGCGTGGCGGTCGAGATCAACAACACCGGCGGGGCCCAGTTGACCGAGATGGTTGCGCACAGCGACCTGATCTCGATCATGAGCGAGTCGATGATCGGCACCCCGATGGGCAAGGGCCTGTCGGCGCTGCCGATGGCCGAGGCTCGCCTCACGCGCACGATCGGCGCGCTGGTGCGCAAGGGCGTGCCGTTGCCGCCATTGGCGGAGCGTTTCCTCGAGTTGCTGCAATCCGCACGGCGCGTCCAACTCGCCAGCATGCGACGAAAGCCGTAGGTTTTTCACCGGCTCATTGTCACCCGCCGGATGCTGAAGCAAGGAAGCCGATCGGCACACACCGCATCGGTGCGCCTTTATCGAGAAACGCGATAGTCGGTATCGACAGTTTGAAGCTTGCCCTCTCCGTGGCCTCCGTCCTAAAGTGCGCTCGCGACCCTTGGACCTTTCGGTTGACTACAAGGAGAGTGAGACATGTGGAGACAAACCTCTTGCTGCTTCGCGGCTGTCCTTGGTTCATTCGCATTTGCCGCCCCGGCATCTGCGCGCGGATCGCACGAGCCTCCTCCGCCGACGTGTGCGCAACTTGCCGCCCAACCTGCCTATGGCATCGCCGGAAGCCGAGGCGTCAAGATGGCGAGCAGTTCCATCGTTCCGGCGTCGGGCCCGAACGTTTCCTACTGCCAGGTCAAACTGCTGTACGGCACCAAGCCCGAGCAGAACATCAACATCGTGGTGGGACTGCCGTTGAGCGCCCTCGATGGCGGCAAAGGCGGCGTTGAGGGTGCCTGGAACGGCCGGACGCAAGGACTCGGAGGCTCCGGTTGCAGCGGCAATCTCGTTGTGAATTCCGCGGTCAATACCGGCTATGTGGGATCGGGCACGGACCTCGGACACAGCGGCGGAAACTGCGAGCCCGGCGTGAATGCGGACGGCACCTACAACGACCAGTTCATCGAGGATTTCATCCGCAATGGCATCAAGCAACAGGTTCTTTGGTCAAAGGCGATCGCGCGAAGCTACTACGGGGAGCCAGCAGAGTTCAACTACTGGAACGGATGCTCGACGGGAGGCCGCCAGGGCTACCTTCTGGCGCAGGAACTCGGCGACGAGTTGCAAGGAATTCTTGCGAACGCGCCCGCCATCTATTGGACCCGGTTTCAAACCGCCCAGATGTGGGGACAGATCGCCATGCTGGACCTGGCACGCGGACCCATTGCTCCCGCAAAGCTCGCGCAGGTACGCGCTTCGGCAGTTGCCGCCTGCGACGCGAACGACGGTGTTGTCGACGGCCTCATCAACGATCCGCGAACCTGTCGCTTCAGCGCGAAGGCGAACATCTGCGGCAAGTCGACGGCGCCTGCCACCAATTGCCTGACCCCACTGGAGGCCGACGCCGTCGACAAGATCTGGGACGGCCCGCGCAATGCAGAGCAAAACAAGATCTGGTTCGGCCTCGACCGTGGCTCCGATTTCAGCATCCTGGATGGTCCGGCGCCCTTTGCCCTTGGGGTGACCCAGATCCACTGGGACGAGCACGATCCGAACCTGAATTGGCAAACCATTTCACTTGGCGAATATGCTGGGGTCGCTCAGGACGGTTCTCGAAACATCGCCGACGTCACGGACACCTTCGGGCCGCTGGACGAGTTCAAGGCAAGTGGCGGCAAGCTGCTCACCTACGTCGGTGCGAACGACCAGTTCATCTATCCGCGCGGCGTGCTCAACTACTACCGGGAGATGGCAGCCCGGTACAGCAGGGATCGCAATCACGAGCGAGAAGACGATCCGGACTTCAAGAGTCTCTATGGTTTCTATCGACTCTTCCTTGCACCCGGCGTCGGGCATTGCGGCATCGCCAGCACCGGGCCGGTTCCCGTCGATCCTTTCAGCGCCCTCGTTGGCTGGGTCGAGAAGGGCATCGCCCCGGACACCCTGCTCGCATCGGGTGGATCGGCCGCGCCGGCCACGGGTCGCACGCGCCCCATCTGTCTCTATCCAAAGACCGCGATCTACAACGGCACGGGCAGCACCGACGACGCGAGCAATTTCCACTGCGGCGGCAATCTTGAAACCAAGGCAGTCGTTTGTCGCGACGTGCTGGTGAAATACAAGCACGAGGAAAGAGGCAGGCTCGATCTCTCTGGCACTGGTGTCGATGCGCGGGATTGCGCCGTATTCGACCGAGATCGCTAGGAGCGGCCGAAGATGACCTGGCGCATCCCAGTCGATCCCGCCTGCGGGCGAACATCCTGCCAGTTCCATTCGTCCTCGGTGTCGTTGAAGAGTTCGGCGACCATTTGACGCAACCACAGCAGGCGGGGTGCCTTGTTGTAGTTTCGATGCCAGAACTGCTTGAGTTCGATTCTGGTTTCGCTGAACGGCGGGACCAGTGATTGGAGTCCGTACTCATGCCGCCCGAAGACGATGCCCATGGCATGAGGCACGGTCACGATGAGATCGGAGGAGGCGATGAGCGCGGGGATGCTCAGGAAATGAGGCGTCGTCAGGACGACCTTGCGCTTGATGTGATGTCGCTTCAGCAGTTCCTCGAAGATTTCCTGGCTCCGCCCGGACGCCTGCACCACGGCATGTTCGAGTTCGACGAACTGCTGCAGACTCAGCGGAGACGTGGCGCATGGATGCCCCTCCCTCACCAGACAGAGGAAGTGATGATCGAACAGGCGCTGCTGAAAGATGTTCGACTGCCTGAGGTCCGGGAAATAGCCCAACGCAAGATCGACTTCTCCGAAGCCCAGTCCTTCCTCCAGTTCCGCCGGAGAGAGACTGACCGATCGGACCGACGCATTCGGCGCGTGCGCTCGAATCGTCTTCAGGAGCTTGGGCAGGAAGACCATCTCTCCCACATCGGACAGCGCGAATGTGATCGCCCCTGTCAAGCGCGACGGATCGAAGCGCGGACACTCGACGATGTCCTGCCGAATGGTATCCAGCACCTCTCGCACGGCATCCACGATGGAACTCGTTCGTTGCGTGGGTTGCATCGCCCCCGCGGAGCGGATGAAGAGCTGGTCGTCGAGCGAATCGCGAAGTTTGGCAAGGGCTCCGCTCAAGGTTGACTGCCGGACGCCCAGTTTTCTCGCAGCCTTGCTGACGCTTCGTTCCTCGAACAATGCCAGAAGTACCGGCAGCAAATTCAGGTCGAGTTGCTTCATCGGTTGTCTCCAGAGCTTCAGGGCTGGGCACTCGGACAGGTGCGTCGAACCTGAATCCTATCGACCATCGATAGCGCGCAAACGTCCTTGTTGCGCCGTGCGCTCACGCGGCAATCGGATCGACCGCGGCGGCACCCGTCGCGGGGAAGCGCAATTCGAAGCGGATCGAACTCGGCGTGGGGCATGAAGCGCGCACGTCGCCGCCGTGCAGCGCCATGATCGCCTTCACGATCGAGAGGCCGAGGCCGTTGGATTCCGTGTAGCGGCTGCGTGCCGCGTCGCCTCGGTAGAAGCGGTCGAACAGGCGTTCGAGTCGTTCGGGCGGGACTGGCGTTCCTTCGTTCTCGACCGCTATCGTCGCCATGTCGCCGTCTTGCACGCCGATCAGCCGTACTGTTGTCCCCCGTGCGCCGTGGCGCACTGCATTCACGACCAGATTGTTGATCGCGCGCCGGCACAGCGGCGCATTGACGTAGGCCACCCCGGTGGCCCGCACGTCGAACCGAAGACCGCCTTCATCGGCCGGGCCTTCGAAGTATTCGGCGATCTTCTGAAGCTCGCCATGCAGCGCGAGCGGTGCCCGATCGATCGCCAGCGAAGCGTGGTCGGCCTGTGCGAGAAACAGGATGTTCTCGGCAATCTGTCGCAAGTGGTTCAGCTCTTCGAGGTTCGATTCGAGAACGTGCTGGTACTCGCTGGCGCTGCGAGCCTGGTGAAGCGCGACCTGCGTCTGACCGATCAACGCGCCGATGGGGGTCCGGATCTCGTGCGCGAGGTCGGCCGAAAACTGCGAAAGACGCTCGTAGCCCGTGGCAATTCGGTCAAGCATCGCGTTGAACGCGACGACCATCTGCTGCACTTCGAGCGGCGCGTCATGCTCAGGCAGCCGCACGGCGAGATTGATCGGGTTGATCAAGGCCGCCTTCGCCGCCACCCTGCGCAGCGAACGCAGCCCGTGCCGCAGCACCAAGTATGCCAGCAGGGTCGAGGCGAGCATCGCGACGAGCGCGCCGAGAACGACGCGATTTCGGTTGGCGCGAATCATCTTCACCTCGTTGGTCAACGGGTGGCCGGCCACCACCTCCACCACGTCGCCATCGCGGCCCGAACGCGCGAGCGCCGCGACCCAATGCACCGGCACGCCGTTGGCCAGCGGGATGTTCTGCACGTCCTTGATCGCCAGTTCGTGATCGGCCGCTACCGCAGCGAGCATGCCGGGCACCGGAAGGTTGTCGGGGTTGACATCGATGAAAGCGGCCTCGCCGGGCCGGCGGAGCAGCAGCACGTCGCTCTCGGCACCGAGCATTGTCTCGAACAGCAGCGGCCGGTCGTGCAGGTCGGCGATCGTCTGCATGTTGCCCACCAGGCGCTGGAAGTGCTCGACGCGGCCGATCAGCCGCGTATCGAGCTGTTCGGTGATCGCCGCCCGCGAGGTGTAGAAAAAGTATGCGCCGAGCACGCCGGTGACCGCGCATGCGATCAACGCGAGCAGCAAGGTGGCGCGCACTGCCAGCGATCGAGGCAGCCACTTCATTGCGCATCCCCGAACGAATAGCCGATGCTGCGCACCGTGTGGACCAGCTTCTTCTCGAACGGCTGATCGATCTTCGTGCGAAGGCGCTTGATCGCGACATCGACGACATTGGTGTCGCTGTCGAAATTCATGTCCCACACTTCGGAGGCGATCAGCGTGCGCGACAGCGCCTCGCCTTGCCGTTTGATCAGCAGTTGCAGCAGCAGGAATTCCTTGTTTGTCAGCGCGATCTCGATGCCTTCGCGGGTGACCTTGCGGCGCAGCACGTCGAGCTTGAGATCGGCGAATTCGTAGAACTCGGCTTCGCGCACGACGCCCCGGCGCAGCAGTGTGCGAATCCGCAGCACGAGTTCGGTGAAGGAAAAGGGCTTCACCAGGTAGTCGTCGGCGCCAAGTTCGAGGCCGCGGATGCGATCGTCCAGGCGGTCGCGCGCGGTGAGGAAGAGCACCGGCAAATCGCGCTTGTCGCGCAAGGCCTGCATGATCTGCCAGCCGTCGATGCCGGGAAGCATCACGTCGAGCACGACGAGGTCGTAGGTGTTCTCCAGCGCCATGTGTAGCCCGTCCGTTCCGGTACGCGCCAGGTCGACGGCGTAGCCGCTTTCCTTCAGGCCCTTCTTCAAGTAGTCGCCCGTCTTCGGGTCGTCTTCGATAACAAGGATGCTCATGGGAGTGTGTTCGCCATTTTCTCGCGTGGCGCGGCGCCGGTTCATTACTTTTTTGTCATCCGGACGTCATGCCTGCGAGCCTTGGCGATCCCTAGAGTGGCGCTGTCTTCATTCACAACGACTCAGCCATGAACATCCGACTCGGAAAACGCCTTCGGACCCTCGCGGTCCCGACATTGATGACTGCCGGTCTGCTCGGCGCCAGTTGCGCCGCGCTCGCCCAGACGCCGCCGCCGGTCGGAGTGCGCGGCGCGATCACCGCGGTCAGCGACGACGCGATCAAGGTCCACACCAACCGCGGCGAAGACCTGAGCGTCAAGATCAACCAGGACACGCAGGTTCGCGCGGTCACGCTCGCCAAGGTGACCGACATCAAGCCCGGCAGCTACATCGGAACGGCAGCGACTCCCCTGCCCGACGGTTCGCTGAAAGCGCTTGAAGTGCATGTCTTCCCCCCCGCGATGGCGGGCACCGGTGATGGCCACCGCGCCTGGGATCTTGCACCCAAAAGCACGATGACCAACGGCACGGTCGGTGACCTCGTTGCGACCAACGGCCGCACCCTGACCCTCAAGTACAAGGGTGGCGAGAAGAAGATCGTCGTGCCGGATGACGTGCCGATCGTCAACCTCGAGCCCGGCGACCGCTCGCTGCTCGCCGTCGGCACCAAGGTCGTGCTGTTCGCGAAGAAGGAAGCCGATGCGAGCCTGTCCGCAGGCTTCATCTCCGCGGGCAAGGACGGCGTGACGCCGCCGATGTGACCGTGAAGAGTGCGATGAGTCACCCGCTGGCAGTCCGCGCCGCCCACTGGATCAATGCGGTCGCGATGGCCTGCATGCTGGCGAGCGGTTGGGCGATCTACAACGCCTCGCCGATCCTGCCGTTCCGGTTTCCCGCCTGGGCGACGCTCGGCGGTTGGCTGGGTGGCGCCATTGCGTGGCACTTTGCGGCGATGTGGCTGCTCGCCGTGAACGGCCTGCTGTATGTGCTCTACGGCATCGCCAGCGGCCACTTCCGCCGCGAGTTCCTCCCGATCCGCGCCAGCGAGCTGCTGCGCGACGCCGGGCGTGCGCTGACGTTCCGGTTGACGCATGAAGTCGGCCGCTACAACGCTGTGCAGCGCTTCGCCTATGTCGTCGTGCTGCTGCTTGGCGCGCTCGTCGTCGCGTCGGGCCTGTCGATCTGGAAGCCTGTGCAGCTCGCGTGGCTGGTCGACCTTTTCGGCGGCTTCGACTTCGCGCGCAAGGTGCACTTCGCGGCGATGACCGGCATCGTCGGCTTCGTCGCGGTCCATCTGCTGCTCGTCCTCCTCGTGCCGCGCACATTGCTGCCGATGGTCACCGGCCGCGCGCCGGCCACTCACGGTACTGCATCATGATCAAGCTCTCCGATCACAAGAAGCAGGTCTTGAACCTGGAGCGACGGCTGCTCCTGCGTTCGTCGCTGTCGGTCGGCGCGCTCTCGATGCTGTCCGGCTGCAACCTGCAGGACAACGACCAGGTCGACAAGGCCCTGTGGGCAATGTCGCGCTGGAACGACCGCGTGCAGGCCTGGCTCTTCAACGGCAGCCGCCTTGCGCCGACCTATTCGGCGAGCCAGGTCACGAAGCCTTTCCCGTTCAACGCGTTCTATGCCGAGTTCGACGCGCCCGAGGTGGATGTGTCGAGCTGGCGGCTTGAAGTCTCGGGACTCGTCGCCGACAAGACGGCATGGACCATCGAGCGCCTGCGCACGCTGCCGCAGGCGAGCCAGATCACCCGTCATATCTGCATCGAAGGCTGGAGCGCGATCGGCGACTGGCGCGGCGTGCCGCTCAAGACCTTCCTGCAGCGCATCGGCGCCGACACGACGGCGCGTTACGTCGGCTTCAAGTGTGCCGACCGCTACTACTCGAGCCTCGACATGGCCACCGCGCTCCACCCGCAGACGCTGCTGGCGCTTGACTTCGGCAAGGAGGCACTGCCGACGGCCTACGGCTTTCCGCTGCGGTTGCGTGTGCCGACCAAGCTCGGCTTCAAGAGCGCGAAGCACATCGCCGCCATCTTCGTGACCAACACGAACCCCGGGGGCTATTGGGAAGACCAGGGGTACAACTGGTTCAGCGGAATATGACATCGCAATTCGCCAAGGAGAGAACATGTCTACCCCTCGCCCAAGCTCCCGCCTCCTGTCCGACATCCTGCCGATCTCGGCGATTGCCTTCGTCAGCCTGATCGGGGGCTGTACCGCCATGTTGACGGTGGTGGCATCCGATCTTCCGCCGGGGGCAGTGGCCGCCGGCTTGGAACGCGACGCCTTGCTCGCCGCGCTCAAGGGTCATGCGCTCGGCGGCCAGAGCCTGGTCGGGCGCTACGGCCGTTGACTCCCTTCTCCGGCAGCAGAAATTCACTGCCGCAGGGGCGAAGCCACACGAATTGACTGGCGGGACGCGGCGGGCTGGCCTACATTGGTCTTCCACCCACCATGAGGATCGCACCATGCCCATTCGCATTGCATCGCTGACCCACCGCATCGCGAGGAACGGCGCGATGCTTCACAAGGCGACGATGGACCGCGTCCACTCGCTGGGGGCGGACCATGAGCCGTCCGAAGCCGAACAGACGCTGGCCGAAGAGCGCCGCCTGCTCAAGGAAGAGCGTGCGAAGCGCCAAGCGAAAGCGCTGGAGCCGAGGGCGAAGGCCGTCGACAAGCTGGTGAGGACGCACCACCCGCAGGCCAAGGAAAAGCCGAAGGAAAAAAAGGAGCCCAAGGAGGCCAAGGCCGGCAAGTCCGGCAAGGCCCACAGGCCCTCGCGTGCCGAGAAGCACGCCGCGCAGGCGGCAGCCCTGCAGGCCGCGAGTAGAGCGCCGAAGAAGTCGGCGAAGACCTGAGGAGGCTCTCGGGCACCGCGCGGAGCGCGGACGCGCTCTTCCGAGTACAGGCGGAGTACGAATCGCCCTGCCCCGGTGTCGCGCAGGCCCCGAAGCTCCTCGCGCATGGCAGGCGGCACTTCGCAGTGCGAAGCTGTGCGTCAGCAGCAACGGCTCGAAGAGGAAAAGCGGAACCCGATGGCACCGTAAGTGGCCCTGTTGGCTAGCTCACCCGGTTGTCCAGCAGCACGATGGCTTCCCCGACGAGCTTGCCGGCCGTGTTGATCCGCGGGTTCCTCAACAGGCTGCCATCCGAACTCAACTGGTAGCCTGTCGCGAAGACCGAGTTTCTCACGTTGCCGCCAATCGCCCAGGCCACCTCGGGGCCCACGGCCACCACGATGTCGCAGTGGCTGGGCATCTCGGGATTCTTCGAGGCATTGAGGTAGTCGTCGTAGGTCGCAGGCTTCTCGCGCCAGCTGCCGACGATGTCTCCTATATGGGGTTTGGCCTGCCCGAGCCGCACACCCCAGAACGGCGCCGCCAAGTCGCCGCTCGCGCTCTTCTTGATCGCGTCCCACATGTACGCGGCATGGCCGATCGACTGCCTGAAGGCCTTGTAGCCGTCGAACTGTTTTGCCGCCGTCCGGACCATCAGCGAGATCGCCACCGCGGACCAGGGTTGACCGGTGGTGGTTCCGGTATGCGGCTTGCCGAACGCCTTCCACATCTCGCCGATGAAGCCGCTGTAGGGCTCCCTGGTTTCGATCCCGGCGCCCCGGTCGAAGCGCAACCATTGTTCGACCGCAGCGGCAGCCAGGGCCTCGCGTGCCGGCGTCGCCGGGTCGCGCAAGGTAGGCTGCTCCTGCGGCTGCCAGGCGAACTTGGTGATGGGCAGGGTCGCCTTGATGAAGCCCTCGCTGACTTTGCCGTCGACGGCCGCTCGAACGTGATGCCATCCCTCGGGACCGTCTTCCAGGTCATCGACGGCCTGCCCGAGGAAAAGGGTTCGGACCAAGGTTTCGGGCGCAACTCTGGCCTCGGTTCGCAGGTTGATCGCCTCGACGTTGACGAGTTTTTGCATCGAAAGCTCCTTGTTTTTAAGGCCAACCAAGTTGACCACGATCCGACGGGTCCATCCAGTCGCAAATGTCTTACACGCGAGGCTCACAGAGGGAGTCCAGGGCCACGGCCGCCGCGGCAAAGTGTTCGGTATCGAACAGACTCTGATTGCGTCCATCGCTACGCTGTCGTCATGTCCATCATCGGGCGACGCCATGTCACTTTCCCTGTTTGCCGCTGAGACTCTGGTCCTCGACTATCTGAATGGGCGGGTCATGCCCTGCGCCCTGCACCGCGCGCTCGTTCTCGCGGCCGAGACCAGGCTGATGAACGGCCTGGTGCCAGTGCTCGACGAGACCCTGTGCGCCGAGATCGAGGAAGGGGCCACTGCGCCGCCCATCTGGTCGTCTGAATCCGTCTTGAGAGCAGCCCAGGAGCGTAGAACGAATCTCCGCAGGGCCGCGGAGCGAATGACGACACTCCAGTCGGCGTAGGCGGTTGGCCTCCATGCATCAGCTCGACGACATCGCAACGAAGCTCCTKGGTTCGCGCTACGACGCCCTCGACGAGCGGACCCGGCGTGTCGCGCGACACGTCGCGGAGCGAACGCCTGTTTCGCGCAACGTCGTGCAAGACGCCGATGCTGGGCAGTCAATGGGCCAGCGCGCGGCAGACGCGGTCGCGTCGTTCGGCGGCTCCTGGACCTTCGTCGGGCTCTTCGGCGCCACCATGCTGCTGTGGGTCGTGCTCAACGCCCTGCTCCTGGTGACGCGCGGCACGACCTTCGACCCCTACCCGTTCATTCTGCTCAACCTGTTTCTTTCCATGCTGGCGGCAGTGCAGGCGCCGATCATCCTGATGTCGCAGAACCGGCAATCCGAGAAGGACCGGATCCATGCGGAACACGACTACGAGGTCAACCTCAAGGCCGAACTCGAGATCATGCTGCTGCACGACAAGATCGATCAATTGCGCGAGAGGCAATGGGAAGAGTTGCTGGAGATCCAGAAGCAGCAACTCGCGCTGTTGACGGGGTTGATCGAGAAAAAGGCGCTGTTGCCATAACGCCCCGGTCTGCTAACGAGCGAAGCGCGGCAACCTCCGACCCCATTGGAGCGCTTGCCGACGTGCTCGGCCGGTGCAGCCAGCGAGTCGAAATCCTGGCTGGATATGCTGACCGTGCCCGAATAGCCGGCAAGGCTTGCGAGCGCAGCTATGACGCGCTGGGGGACCCTTGATCCCTGCAGTGCCAAGCGACCGGCCGGAGCCAGCGCACACTGCTTTGCACCGCACTCCTTGGTCGTCGAGATTCCTTCCCTGACTTTGTTCGCTCGATCGTCCATGCGGGGCGGCACGTACCGGCGGGTCTGGTCGCTGTTTCGCCGGGCAGCAGCGATCGGTCTCGCTCTCGACCAGTTCGTGGCACTCGCAAACGGCATGTCGGGTGTTCGGCCGCTGCGAAGCGACCACAGGCATCGCGCCCTTCATGGCCGTCAACATCTTCTGGCGAGTGCTATGCGCGGTACCGAACAGACTGCATGTGCGTGTTGGACCAAAGTGAGGCACATGCCGGTTCGGCTGCGTGTCACTCCGCAGGAATCACCATGAAATACGCAATGTCCTCAGCCGCGTCGCCAAGCAGCCGTCAATCCGGTCGTGTACGCGGCCGGCCAGACGAACGGAGCAATTGCTGCGAGTACGTCGCCACGAAATTGCGGAGGGCGCAGCGACTTCAATCAAACTGGAGAACAACCATGAAACTGAGTGGCAAAAAATTCGACTATTCGAGCGCGCGCCTGATTGCGGCGGCGGCACTGATCGCGACCCTGGCTGTCGAACCGGGGCTTCTTCTCGCCGCCGAGCGTGATGCTCACGAGGATCGCACCGAACTGCGCATCAAGGACATGCACACGAAGCTCAAGATCACGACGGCTCAGGAAGAGCAGTGGGCCAAGGTGGCCCTCGCCATGCGCGACGACGCAAAAACCATGGATGCCCTGACTCAGGCAAGGGTCGAGCATGCCAAGGACATGAGCGCTGTCGACGATCTCAAGTCGTACGGCGAGATTGCCGATGCCCACGCAAGCGGGATCAAGAAACTTACTCCGGTGTTTGCCGTCCTCTATTCCGGTATGTCGGACGTCCAGAAGAAGCAGGCGGATGCCCTGTTCCGTCACGATGGCGGTGAACATCACCGCAAGACGTCGGCGGCCAATTGACCATCAGCAGGAGTGGACACCATGACATCCTCAACACAGGCCAGGTATTTCAGGCCAACGGGTCGCAAGGTTGCGATGGCGCTCGCCGTTGCTTCGCTGATTGGCGGTGTGTCTGTTTCCCCAGTCCTCGCTCAACATGACAACGAACATGGCCGAGGTGACCCGGGCGGCGATCGCGGCCAGCGTGAGTGGCAGGGGAATCGCTCAGGCCATGGGTACCAGCATGGGTATCGGCCTGAATACCGTCCCGAGTATCGCCCTCAGTACGTGCAGCACTACCATTACGCCCAGCCCGTCTACGTCCCGCCCGTGTACTACGAGCCACGGCAATCGCCAGGCATCAGCTTCTTTTTCCCGCTGGATCTTCGGCCGTAGGTCCGCCTGGTCGATGTCTGTGCTAATCACTGAAAGGTGGACATCATGGAAGCATCCTGGATCGCGGCTGCGGCCATCGGCAACGAAGTGGGCCGAAATGCGGACCAGCGCAACAACAACCGTGGCTACTATCCCAGCAACGGCCCCCGCTACTGAGCGCTCCCGCTTTCACCGAGACGTGCCATCGGGCTGTGGGGCCACGCTGGAATTGCGCCGAGGAGCATCAGCACCACGACGATCAGCAGAATTGTTCCTAATGTCATTTCATGTCTCCTAACAATGAGTCGTAGCATCGCAGCGTTCGAGAAAACTCACGCAGCGCACCAATGCCGCTTTCCTCAGCGCATCGGCACCAGTCTTCCAACTGCCTGACCAACTGCTCCTTCGAGGCAGTGGATCGGCTCCAGACGGCAATGAGTTCTTGTCGCATCGCGTAGATGGTCCTCAGCACAGTGCTGGAACACAGAGCCGGTTCCAGGATGGCGCGTTCGTTCTCCGACAGGTCCCTCGCATCCCTTTGCAGTAGATACTTGAGTGCGTCCAGCGCTGTGGACCCCCTCAAACTTGGGATCGCGCAGCCCTGCAGGCTGAGGATCTCTTCCACGGCGGTCGGGCGCAAGGACCTGGCGAACTTGGCGAGTACGTCGTAGCGGTGAGTGATGACGGCGTGCAGGGTACCCACGTCGCAATGAGTCTTGGATGTGTTGTAGCGAATCCGGGGTGCAACCTTGTGCACCTTTGCCAGGTGAATCACCTCCAGGATGAGGATGTACATCCAGCCGATGTCGAATTCCCACCACTTGCTGGAGAGCCTGGCGGAAGTGGCGTAGGCGTGATGGTTGTTGTGGAGCTCTTCGCCGCCGATCAGAATGCCCCACGGCACGACATTGCTGGAGTTGTCGTCGGGCGAGAAATTGCGGTAGCCCCAATAGTGGCCGACGCCGTTGATGACGCCCGCGGCGAAGAACGGTATCCACAGCATCTGCACCGCCCACATGCTGAGCCCGATCGGGCCGAAAAGGGCGACGTCGATCCCCAGCATGACGCCGATGCCGAGCCGCGTGTACCTTGCATACAGCTTGCGCTCGATCCAGTCGTCGGGAGTGCCGCGGCCGTATTTTTCGAGAGTCGCGGCGTTCCTGGCTTCCACGCGATAGAGCTCGGCACCCTCCAACAGCACCTTCCTGATGCCATGGATCTGCGGGCTGTGGGGGTCTTCGGCGGTTTCGCAGTTGGCGTGGTGCTTGCGATGAATCGCCGTCCATTCCTTGGTCACCATCCCGGTGGTGAGCCACAGCCAGAAGCGGAAAAAGTGGCTGACGAGGGGATGCAGTTCCAGCGCGCGATGCGCCTGATGTCGATGCAGGAAAATCGTGACCGCGGCAATGGTGACGTGGGTCAAGCCCAGCGTGGCCAGCACAAGACCCCACCAGGGCAGATCGAGCAGACTGAGTTGCATCACAAGGTCCGTTACGGGACGACGCGATGCACGCCGTTGAACTGAACTCGGCGGTTGGCGCGATGCCCCGCCTGCAATGCTAGTCAAACGAAGGCGATCGTCTGTGCGCTAGCGAACATACAAGGCGATGTCGGCAGCCTATGCTCCTGGCAAGCGCTGTAGAAGAGCACCACCACGGTAATCCTCGAAGCCAGACCCACCCTGGAGCTCCGTGATGGCCGTTTCGCCCGACCCAAGAAAGAACCACCTGCTCGCCGCGCTGCCGGATGCCGAGTGGCAGCGCTGGCTGCCGCAACTTGAATGGGTCGAAATGCCGCTGGGCCAGGTGCTGTACGAGTCGGGCAGCACGCTCAGCCACGTTTATTTCCCGATCACCGCCATCGTCTCGCTGTTGTACGTGATGGAGAATGGCGCCTCCGCGGAAATCGCAGTTGTCGGTCATGAGGGCATCGTCGGTATCTCGCTGTTCATGGGGGGCAACTCCACGCCCAGCCGGGCGGTGGTGCAAAGCGCAGGCCAGGGCTTTCGGCTGAAGGCACAGGCGATGAAGGACGAGTTCAACCGGGCCGGGCCGGTGCTGCACCTGCTGCTGCGCTACACCCAGGCGCTGATTACCCAGATGGCGCAGACGGCGGTGTGCAACCGCCACCATTCGCTGGATCAACAGCTATGTCGCTGGCTGCTGCTGAGCCTGGACCGTTTGCAGGGCAGCGAGCTCGTGATGACGCAGGAGCTGATCGCCAACATGCTCGGCGTGCGTCGCGAAGGCGTGACCGAAGGGGCGCTCAAGTTGCAGCAAGCCGGGCTGATCCGCTACGCGCGCGGCCGCATCTCGGTGCTGGACCGCCAGGGCCTGGAACAACGCACTTGCGAGTGCTACGCGGTGGTCAAGAAGGAGTATGACCGTCTGCTTCGCGGAGAACTGGCGATGTAGACCTTCGGCGGGCTGTCGCGGATGCGGTTTGTCTGTTGGACGCTGCAATTCGTCTGCTGCTCTGTGCGCTAGCAGACAGTCGGGTACGTGTCTCCTCGTGCAGACTGGCTGCAGAGGTCGAACCTGCCTTCAACCGTCAGCAGCACATTGGAGCGCCAATTGGCCACCGTCGAGAACCACCTTATTGAACTTCTTCCGGGCAGCGATCGTCGGCGCCTGCTTGCCCTCTGCGAGCCGATCCAACTGGTGCTGGCCGAAGTCCTGTGCGAGCCCGGCAAGCCGACTCGACATGCTTACTTCCCGATCGACGGCTTCATCTCGCTGGTGGCACGGACCGACAGCCACCCCGGGCTCGAAGTTGGCATGGTGGGCCGCGAGGGGATGCTGGGCGCGCAGTTGGCCCTGGGCGTGACCACCGCGCCTTTGCATGCGCTGGTGCAGGGCCCAGGAGGAGCATGGCGCATAGCCACCGCTGACTTCCGGCGCGAACTTGCGCGCAGTCCGGCGCTGCAACGCGGCCTGAACCGCTACATCTACGTCTTGATGTCCCAATTGGCCGCTTCGGCCGCATGCCAGCGCTTTCATCTGATCGGTCCGCGCCTGGCTCGCTGGTTGCTGATGAGCCAGGACCGTGCTCATGGCGACAGCTTCCGTGTGACGCAAGAGTTTCTGGCGCTCATGCTCGGTGTGCGCAGGGTCGGCATCACGACGGCCGCCAGCGCCTTGCAGCGTAGCGGCCTGATCGAATACCACCGCGGTGAACTGACGGTGCTCGATCGCGGTGGCCTCGAGACGATGGCGTGCGGCTGCTATGCCACCGACCGACAGGCCTATGTGGAACTTCTATCTTGAAGGCTCAACATGGATCGCCTCGACCCTCAACCAGTGGCCGCCCAATCAGAGGCGGAGCTCGTGCATCTGCCTACGCCAGTCAACGTGAGGAGTGCGTCGTTGGCGGTGATCGCACTGGTAGCTAGCGTCTACGCGTTGCATTGGGCGAGTGCGGTGTTCATTCCGCTGCTGCTGGGTGTGATGTTCAGCTACGTGCTGTCGCCGGCGGTGGACCGACTACAGCGCTGGCACATTCCGCGTGCGCTCGGGGCGGCCGTGCTGCTGTTCGCGGTCTTGGGCGGCCTCGGTTCGACCGCTTATTCGCTCAGCGACGGCGCGACCGCACTTGCCGAGTCGCTACCCGACGCAGCACAGAAGCTTCGCCCAGTCGCTGCGCGCTCTGCCCGGCGCGCCGGAAAGCGCCATGGAGAAGGTTCAGAAGGCGGGAGCCAGGCTCGAGCAGGTGGCCGAGGAGACCGGTTCTGCGGCGTCGCCGGTCGGTAAGGGGGTGACGCGTGTGCAGATCGAACGGCTGCGCTTCAATATCAAGGACTATCTGTGGAGCGGCACGGTCGGCGCGATAGGTTTCATCGGCCAATCGATGATGGTGTGTTTCATCACCTATTTCCTGGTCACGTCCGGCGACAGCTTTCGCCGCAAGATGGCGAGGATCGCCGGACCCACCTTCAGCCAGAAGAAGATCACGATCCAGGCGCTCGACGAGATCAACGCACAGATCCGGCGCTACCTGCTGGTGCAGATCCTCACCAGCGTGTTGGTCGGCGTGGTCACGTGGATCGCCTTGCTGTGGATCGGGCTGGAACAGGCGGCCGTCTGGGGCGTCGTGGCGGCCGTGCTCAACCTCGTGCCTTACATCGGCCCGCTTGTGGTCACCGCGGGTTTGGCGTTGGTGGGTTTCCTGCAGTTCGGCACACCTGGAATGGCGTTGCTGATCGTCGGCGTGTCCCTGGGCATCCACATCATTTCGGGCTACCTTCTCACTCCCTGGCTGACCAGCCGCGCGAGCCGCATGAATCCGGTGGCAATCTTCGTCGGCGTGCTCGCCTGGGGCTGGCTGTGGGGCATCGCCGGTCTGCTGCTGGGCGTGCCGCTGCTGGTGGCCGTCAAGACCGTGTGCGACCGCGTCGACGACTTGAAGCCGATCGGCGAATTGCTAGGCGCCGAACCTTAGCACGCAGCAGCCCGCAGGCCGGGTCCTGGAGCTTGTCGCCGCGCGGTGTCACGTTGAATGAGTGAACGCTATCCGCCGTGGAGTAGAGCGGCGAGCACGAGCCTAGTCAGCGTGTACCGGCGCACCGGTGGGTCGCCGTGGGCTTTGTGGGCGGCGTTGCTGACATTCCTTGTGGAGGCTGGCCTACCTAAAACGGGGCAGGGCCTGCGTATCCTGGTGTCTGGTCAGCGACTAACGACGAAACGCTGACACGTGACAGCAGTTTCAGCGCGACGGGTCACGCCAGGTGATCTGGATCTTTCCAGTCGAATTCGCCAGGAGTTGCAAATGAACAAGGATCAAGTCAAGGGCGCAACCAAAGACGCAGTGGGCGTAGTGCAGGAAGCTGCAGGCAAGCTGGTGGGCAACAAAGAGCAGCAGGCCAAGGGTCTCGTCAAGCAGGTCAAGGGTGAAGCCCAGAAGGCCTACGGCGACGCCAAGGAAGCTCTGAAAGACGCGACACCAAGGAGGCCCTGAAAGACGCGGCCAAGCAACCTTTACGGGCGGCCCGTATGCGCGGTGGCGTGCAACGTGTTGAAGGGGGCGAACTGAAAAAGCACATCGTGAATCCGATACTGGCTCTAGTAGGGCTCATGATCGTGGTCCCCGCGCTGGCTCAGCGCAACGATGGTGGTTTCGAAAGCGAGCGGAGGTTTTGTGCGAGTGGCCGTTCGGGAATCGACTTCAACTCTTGCATGTGGCAAATGCAGAACAAGCGGAACGGACGGTGGAACACCGATCGCAATGGTTGGAACAACGATAACAATCGCTGGGGCAACAACAATGGCTGGAACAACGATCCCGATCGGTGGGGCAACAACACCGGCTGGAACCAAGGTCAGAATGGTTGGCGTCCTCCACCGTCTTCGCTTCCGAGATTGAGCGACATGCAGCAGCGCGCTTTGGACAACTGCATTTTCCTGCAGCGCTCCGAGCAGGCCCGATGTCGTGCCACGGTGCTGTCTACAGTCCGTTAGCTTGGCAGGGGCGCGCAAAAGTCCTGACGGCTGCACTGGCACCGGTCTGCGCGTGAGATCGAATGGTTGCGCTGACTCATTTCGAGTCGGGAAAGCGTGTGGTGTTGCCCGGTTGTGCACGCCGCTCGGCGGACCCTTTCCGGGCGACGACTCAGACGCAGGAGTTCAATCATGCGAGTTGTGGGTATTGATCACATCGTCCTCACTGTCCGCGACATGTCAAGGACTCTCGAGTTCTATCAGCGAGTCCTAGGAATGCGACACGTTGTGTTTGAAGGCAAATTCAACGCCCTTCACTTCGGGAACGCGAAGATCAATCTGCATCCTTTCCGCGCAGAGTATCTTCCGCATGCAGACATCCCTGCGCCAGGGACTGGCGACATGTGCCTCGTGTGTGACGGAGCGATCGAGGACGTTGCTCTCGAACTGGCGACACATGCCATCGACATCGAAGTCGGGCCGGTTGATCAAACAGGGGCAAGAGGGCCGATGAGCTCGGTCTACATCCGTGATCCGGACAAGAACCTCATCGAGCTTGCCTGCTATCGCTAGCAGACGGTCACCCAACCAGCGTCGGGTTGCGTCGAGCCTCGTCAATTCGACGTTGCCGCAGGGCTTCATCGGAGCGTTCGCCTTCGGTTGTGGAAGTCCTTTTTGGTCACCCGAGATGTGGCGGGCCAACGGGCACGTTCGCCTCGGACGGAACGTTGTCCAGCATGCGGACTGAAGGTGCCGTCCGGCGCCGCGTACCCACACTCAGGTGGCTATTTCATGAGGCAACAGGCGGTCAGTCTCGCGCTTCACTACCTCATAGCATTCGCACACGTGCAGTTCAAGGCCCGGGCGGTCAAGGACTGCGATGTGCCCGCGGCCGTACTTGATGAGGTTCAGCCGCTGCAGCCTGCCCGCCGCTTCCGTGACCCCTTCGCGGCGCACCCCGAGCATGTTGGCGATGAGCTCCTGTGTCATCGAAAGTTCGTTGCCCGGCAACCTGTCGAGACTCAGCAAGAGCCAGCGGCATAGCTGCTGCTCAAGCGAATGGTGCCGGTTGCACACCGCCGTCTGCGACATCTGTGTAATGAGCGACTGGGTGTAGCGCAGGAGCAGGTGGAGCAAGGGGCCGCCGTTCTCAACCAACTGCTTGATGTGGCTCGCGCCCAGCCGGAATGCATGACCTGCGCTTTGCACCACCGCGCGGTTCGGTGTGCTGCCTCCGCCCATCAGGAGCGACACACCGACCATGCCCTCGAATCCCACGACCGCAATCTCGGCGGACTGCCCGTTTTCGAGCACGTATAGCAACGAGACGATGGAATCAGTCGGGAAGTAAACATACTGCTGGACGACGCCCGATTCGTACAGAACCTCGCCGAGCTCGAGCGAAACAGGTTCAAGCAGGGAGGTCAGGCTGGCCCGCACATTCGGGGGCATCGCCTCCAGGAGGTCATTTTGCGCCGCAGCAGAACGCGGCGCGTTCGGTGTCGATGGCATGGCGGGCGTGGGGATGAAGCTCAGGTCATTGTGTCGCAAACAGACGTTGTCTGTGCGCTATCGCGCCCAAGCGGTGGATAACCAACCTCCATGGCGTGGTCGTGTGGGCGGCCGAAAGGCGACTGAGCAGCGGGAAGGTGCCAGTGCTCGACGAACCCGATGTCTTGTGCGCCTTGGCTCCGCGCGCTTCATTGACTTCTTCCAGCACTTCGGTGCGCGCGACAGCTGCACCCACGTCGCCACGGCGTGCGTCTTCGGAAAGTCGCTTCTCGAGAACGGCGCGTACGACCTCAAGCTCATTGGCGGCGTTGCGAAAGCACCGCGCAAGCCAGCGTCCGCGTCACGCCCTGTCCGTTTCGAGCGCTTCTCTTCTATGCGCGGCACCGAACAGACGAGGCGCAGGTATCGCGGCAGAGTGGCTTGTATTGCGGCCAACCCGGCTGCGGACTGGCCCCAAAAAAAGGAACCGTCATGACGAAATATGCGATGCCCTCCCTACTCCTTCTTGCAATGCTCGGACTGGGCGCGTGCACCGGCCCGATGGGCCCGCAGGGTAATCAGGGAAGCCCGGGCTACACGGGTGCCAAGGGCGCAACGGGGAATCAGGGCAACACCGGGTACACCGGCGCGCAGGGTGAGACGGGCAATCAAGGAAATACGGGAAACACCGGCGCCATGGGTGAGAACGGCGCTCAAGGCAACACGGGCAACACCGGAGCCACAGGCGCCCGAGGCAACACTGGCTCAAGCGGTTCGGGCAGCGGCAGCACGGTAGTCGTAGTCCCGGCTACACGCTAAGCGGGACTTCTCGCCACCGATGAGGCCGTAGAACTTTCTCGAATCTTTGGCGCGCGCGACAACGATCGAAGGGGGCCCGCGACGCTGGCTTCCCAGGGCGTCGTCGCGTGGCTCTTGCCGAACATAGCGGTGCAAGCCTATTGCCCGAGACTTTCGGACAACGAAAAAGACCAGGCTCAGATGCCGAATCCCTGATTCGCACATATCTGAGGGGCCGTACCATGGAACCAATCCTGTTCAGGGCGGTTGTGTGGATGGTTGAAAAGCGGTTGACGAGCGGAATGATGCCGGTACTGGATGCGGCGATGCGGACAGATATCGACAACCAAGCCGGCGCAGTGCAGCAACGCGGGCACTCCTCTCGGGCATCGTCCGAGACGCCGCATGTCTGCACGTTGCTGCATCGTGCCTACGTGCTCTCTCCGCCGCTGCTAGACCCGATCGGTACCCACTTGCACCGGGCCTCCCATGGGACCGCTGGACGCAACTCTGTGCGTCATCCTCGGGTAGATCGGTAAAGACCGTTCTGCCCCTCAAGCTATCCGTGAGTCAGGGCTTCGTTCCGACTATCCAATCAAGAAGCCGTGGTCGTATTGCCGGACGCGACGAGAGGCCACTCTACGTCTTTATTTCGCCGACTACGAGTTTGTTCGTAAGCGATCAAACAAGCACGCCCTTCCTTGCAACGCGATGAACTGAGAGGCTACCTGTCCATGTAGATCAACATGGACAGGTGGACATGACAGAAAAGCACGCAGAGTTGAAGGCCCGATTGGTCGTGGGGTACAAGCGCGACGGT